>NZ_JBMFKV010000100.1:0-7818 GCF_049971835.1 Pyrobaculum sp. | reverse complement strand
GCCCTAGCCCTCATCGACGAGGCAATCTCCGCAGTTGTAAACGCCTGGCCTCCCACAGCGAGAGTATTTTGGAAAAGACGCTGGTGAGGGTGCTAGGCGGGGGGCATACGAGGGCTTGGAGTAGATGCAGGCTGTTGCCCTCCCAGCCGCCTAAGCTACAGCCCAGCGCCGCCGTGGGTGAAGAAACCGGTATAGGCAAGATTTGAAACCCTATACATTTTACCTGACCCTGCGCCGTACATTTTTCCTGATTCAGGATGAATGTACGGCGTTGAGTCAGGAGGAGTGTACGACGCGTTTTTGCGCCGCTCCGCATATTTTAGAACTGACAACACGCTATGATAGTTGAAAGAGGGAGATACCGAGGCCAGTTCCAAAAGTATAGATTTGGAATCGACAAAGGCGAGTTCGGTACGGCTTGACACAAGATGGGAACCCCGCCGTCCCGAGGCCTCTCAACAAGCTGATGTTCGATGACGTAGAGACGTGGGAGATCGTAGTGGAGCTGGACCGGGGGGTCGTCTCTGATCTCCAGAGGGCGTGGGACGAGGAGGTGTCCCGCCGGGGGTTTTTCCTAGTGCTCTGCGGCTCCAGCGTCTCGCTTATGGAGACGGAGGTACTCGGCTACAAATCCCCCCTCTACGGGAGGAGGACTGGGAGCTGGAGGGTAAACCCGCTCAGCTTCAGAGAGGCGCGGGCTTTTGTGCCGAGGTACAGGTTTGTTGACGCGGTGAAGGTCTGGGCGGCGGCGGGCGGCGTGCCGCTGTACCTCGCCCAGTTCGACGATGGCAGGAGCTTCGAGGATAACCTGAGGGAGGCGGTTTTCCGGAAGGGCTCCCTCCTATACGACGAGGGGTATTTCCTCCTCCGAGAGGAGTTGAGAGAGCCGGCTACCTACCTCTCTATTCTCAAGTACATAGCTCTTGGCTACAGCTCGCTGGGGAAGCTGGCGGGGGCGCTTGGCATGGACAAGACTAACCTCACCAAGTACCTATCTGTGCTGGAGACCCTCGGCTTTGTGAAGCATGTTGTGCCCTACGGCCAGAGGCGGAAGGGGATCTACCAGGTGGCGGATAACTATATGTGGTTCTGGCTGAAGTTCGTACTCCCAAACCAGTCGGACCTGGAGCTGGGGAGGGTAGACGCGGTGGTGGAGAGGATTAGGCATGAGCTGGAGATGCACCTAGGCCTCGTCTTGGAGGAGCTGACGCGGCGGCTGATAGCAGAGGGCGTGATCCCCCTCCCCTTCAAGCCCAGCTACGTAGGCCAGTGGTGGAGGGGAGGCGAGCAGATAGACGTGGTGGCGCTCGACGATAGAAACGCCCTGTTTGCAGAGGTCAAGTGGGGGAGAGCCACCACACACGACCTAGACGCGCTTATAGAGAAGTCGCAGAGGGTAGACGTGGGCCACCGCAAGAGGCATTATCTAGTAGTCGCAAGGGAGGGCGACGTGGAGGGCCTCATAGACTTCAACACCCTTGACAGGCTGACGGCTCCCATATTTTAAAGGTGGGTTCGCGGCCCCTCTGTGGACTGGTACAGTGATTTCGTCGCGCGCCTCACGGCGTGTCAAAAATGCCCCAGGCTCGCGGCTTACAGGTCAACAGTCAAGCCTTTGAAGAAGTACAGCGGCCAGCCCTACTGGGCCAGGCCCGTGCCCCCGTGGGGCGATCTGAAGGCGAGGGTCATGGTGGTGGGCTTGGCGCCGGCGGCGCACGGCGGCAATCGGACAGGTAGAATGTTCACTGGGGACCGCTCCGCCCAGAACCTTTTCAAAGCCCTCCACCTCCTCGGCCTCTCCACGAGGCCATACAGCATATCGAAAGACGACGGCGTGGAGCTGAGGTGCGTCTACATAACCTCGGCGGTGAAGTGCGCCCCGCCGAGAAACCGCCCCACACAGAGCGAGGTGGAGAACTGCGTAGCGTGGCTCCGGGAGGAGATAGAGGCAGTGAAGCCCAGGGCCGTAGTCGCCCTCGGCGCGGTGGCGTGGGGCGCCGTGCTGAGAGCCCTGGGCGCGGCCGCGGTGGAGTTTAGACACGGAGCCGCCGTGGATCTAGGCTGGGTTAAGATATACGCCTCCTACCACCCAAGCCCCCGGAATATGAACACCGGGAGGCTATCCGCCGAGGAGCTAGCCGAGGTGCTGAAGAGGGCCGCCGCCGAGGCGGGATGTATATGAAGGGGCGGGGGCTGGGCCTCCTACTGGCCACCGTCTCCATAGTGTCTTGGAGCACTAACTACCTGGTGGGTAGATACATGGCATCGGGGGGCGTCGACCCCCTCGCCCTCTCCGTAGCTAGATTTGCCCTGGCGACACCTGCCGCATTTGCCCTGGCCCGCTTCCCGAGGTACAGAGGAGGGCTCGCCCACCTGGCGGCGCTGGGGCTTCTCGGGGTGGCTGGGTTCAACATATTTCTCTACAGCTCCCTAGTCTACATATCCGCCGCCGCGGCCTCTCTATTCGTGGTTCTGGCCAGCCCCGCGACCCAGCTGTTGCAGGCTATGTTGCACCGCGAGGCGCCGGGCCGCGGGGCGTTGCTGGGCTCCGCCCTGGCGATCCTCGCCACGCTGTCATGGTCGCTCTACACTGTCCTGGTTAGGCGGGTGTATAACTTCTACACCCCCGCCGAGGCCATGGCCTGGATCTCCCTCCTCGGCACTCTGGCCATGTCGCCGCTGGCCGCCTACGCAGACTACCACGCACTGCTGACCCACACACACGCCGCTCTGGTAGTATACATCGCATTGATCCCGGGCGCCGTGGCCTACACGGCGTGGAACACCGCAGTAAAGCTGGCAGACCCGCAGTCGGCCGCCTCGCTACTGCCGCTGATGCCTGTAATTACCACCGCGCTCTCCGCCGTCCTCCTCCACGAAGGCCTCAGCCCCCTCCAGACAGTCGGCATGGCCCTCGCCATTGCAGGAGTCTACATGGCCTTAAGAGTTAAATAGACGCCTAATGCATAGGGCGTGGGGCTTAGGTCGGTGCTCGCCGTGGGGATTGACCGCATCAACGAATTTATCCACAAGGCCGAGCCCATAACGGCCTTCCTCGGATACAGGCTGGTGGAGCTGTCTGAGGGCCGCGCATGCGCCGAGCTAGACGCCGGCGAAAACGCCCAGAGGGTAGGCGGGATGCTACACGGAGGGGTAATCATGACGGCACTAGACGAGACCATGGGATTCGCCGCGTTGACGGTAAACGACGGGGACGATCAGGTGACGGTGGAGCTGAAGGTAAACTTTCTAGAACCCGGCGTGAAGAAGCCCTTCAAAATCTGCGGACAGGTGGTGAG
Organism: Pyrobaculum sp.; assembly: GCF_049971835.1. NCBI lineage: Archaea > Thermoproteati > Thermoproteota > Thermoprotei > Thermoproteales > Thermoproteaceae > Pyrobaculum > Pyrobaculum sp. Next base: position 4,519 of record NZ_JBMFKV010000100.1, on the reverse strand, counting down.
GCGGGGCAACCGCATAGCCGTAGTCGAGGGCGAGGTGAGAGACGCCGACGGCAGGTTAATAGCAAAGGCCCTCGGCACCTGGTACTACCTCAAAAAATAACCCGTTGCACAGCGGCGCCGAGGCAGATGGCCTATTACAAGATAATGTTTAAATTTTGCAGTTGCCAATTGTATGTGAGCACCACAATTACAATTTCCCGGGAGACCAAAGCCTTGCTAGAGGCGTTAAAGGGGGGCAGGACATGGGACGAGTTCCTCAGAGAGCTGGCTCAGGAGGCTGTAAAAAGACGCAGAGAGGACGCTAGGAGGGCCCTGGCGGAGATGCTAGAAGAGGAGGCTGTGGAGAGAGCTAGATGGACAAGGTACTAGTAGACACCGACGTCGTTATTGAATATATAAAAGGCAGACTCGAGCTCGGCGACGGGGTCTTCTACATCTCTGAAATCACGTTGTACGAGCTACTCAGAGGATTTGCAGATGTGGAAAAATAAAAAAAGCTTTTGGAGGATATCTTCGTAGTTGTGTGGAACGACAACGCAGTTCTGCAGAAGGCCGCTGAGATATACAGAGAGCTTAAAAGCCGCGGCGTTACGATAAGCGACGCCGACATTATCATAGCCGCAACTGCAATTGTGAAAAACATCCCCCTGTGGACTAGGAACATAAGACACTTCGCCCCCCTCAGGAAATACGGACTTAAGCTATACAGCGGCGCCCGCATGCAGTGACGCGGCGGGAGCCAAAATTTATAAATCCCCTGCTTCTTATATAGCCATGCCGGGGATTATGTAGAAGTTCTAGACACAACTCTCCGCGACGGCGCCCAGGGCGCCAACGTCTCCTTCACCCTCCAAGACAAGATAAACATCGCCCTTAAGCTAGACGAGCTGGGGGTAGACTACATCGAGGGCGGCTGGCCCTACTCAAACCCCAAAGACTTGGAATTCTTTAAACTCATGAAGGAGTACCCCCTCACCAGAGCCAAGCTGGCCGCCTTCGGGAGCACGCGGCGCAGAGGCCTAAGACCCCACCAAGACGAGAGCCTCAACTCCATAGTCAAGGCTGACGTCCCGGCGGCCGTCATATTTGGCAAAAGCTGGACGCTACACGTCGACAGGGTGCTTGAAGCCACGAGGGAGGAGAACCTGGCGATGATTGCGGAGAGTGTGGAGTATCTAAGGCAGCACGGCATGGAGGTGATATACGACGCGGAGCACTTCTTCCAGGGCTATCAAGAGGATCCGGAGTACGCCCTCGCCACGATAGAGGCGGCGTGGAGAGCCGGGGCGCGGGTGGTGGCGCTGGCAGACACAAACGGCGGCACGCCGCCCCACGAGGTGTATAAAATAGTGCAGGAGGTGAGGCGGAGGTTTCCAAACATGCCCCTGGGCGCCCACATGCACAACGATATTGGATGCGCCGTCGCCAACACGCTGATGGCCGTCGCCGCGGGGGCGAGGCACGTGCAGGGCACCATCAACGGAGTGGGGGAGAGGACGGGCAACGCCGACCTCGTGGCCGTGTTGCCCACCCTAGAGCTGAAGATGGGGTTTAGAGTTCTGCGAGACGAGCCGCCCCCCGCCAAGTACAGCAGGCTGAGAGAGGTTTCCCGCCTGGTGTACGAGGCGCTCGGCATGGCGCCCAACCCCTACCAGCCCTACGTCGGGGAGTTCGCCTTCGCCCACAAAGGCGGCGTCCACGCAGACGCGGTTATGAAAGTGCCGAGGGCCTACGAGCACGTGGACCCAGCCCTCGTGGGCAACAGGAGGGTTTTCATCGTCTCTGAAATGGCGGGCGGCGCGAGCGTGGTGCTCAAAGCCGCGGAGGAGCTGGGGCTGGAGCTGGAGAAGAGAGACGAAGCTGTGAGACGCGCGCTGGAGGAAATTAAGCGCATGGAGAAGGAGGGCTACTCCTTCGACATAGCCCCGGCGTCGGCGCTACTCATCCTCATGCGCCACCTCGGCCTCTACAAAGAGCGCTTCCAGCTACTAGAGTGGAAGGTGGTGACGGGCCCCAGCGAGCACTCCTACGCATTTGTGAAGGTTAGGGTCGGCGAATCCGTCCGGCTGGAGGCGGGGGAGGGCGTGGGGCCTGTCCACGCCGTAGACGTCGCTCTGAGGAGGGCGCTGACGGCGTCTTTCCCGGAGCTGGGCGACGTGGCTCTCAGCGACTACAAAGTGGTGCTCCCCACGGCCAAGAAGAGCACGGAGAGCGTGGTTAGGGTCTTGGCGGAGTTTAGAGACGGGCAGAGGATGTGGAGAACAGTGGGAGTTTCTACAAACATCGTAAAGGCCTCTATAAAAGCCCTCACAGACGGCTACGACTTCGCCCTACAGATGAGAAACGGGTTAGGAAAAAAGCCTATTGGGGAACAACGACGCATTTAATAAATAGGCGAGGCCGATCCCTATCAACAGATCGATGCCGTAGGCGATGTAGAGGTTTCACAAACTGCACCGCCTCATTAAGCTAAACCTAGTGTTTATGCCAATGGCCACGAAGGTCAAGCCGAGGAACAGTACGCGGAATGGGCCAGCACTCCCCATTCACAAACACAAGAACTACGGCGTTGGTACTCCCCACCTCTTTTATTGGGTAGAAGTCTAATGCCGATGTGGTTACCACCGAGTTTACCTCTATGGCGGTTTTTTAGAGTAGGAGTGTATTATTGAACTTTTAAATTTCTAAAAATTTAAAAGTAGGTGGATGTAATCTGCCTAAGTCTTGTAGCAATTGGCAACTCAACGCTGGTGAGAATCAGTGTCAATATCATCGCCACAATTATAGCAAAGATCCACGCTGTCAATGGTAGTCGTCTGGTTTTTTGTATATGATAAACGAGGAAGAGCAACAGCCCAGCCGTGGCAAAGCCAACCACGTTGAGAACGCCTCCGAAAGCCATTTGGAGAGATTTGTCAGCTGCCCACGTCTTCAAAGCAATAGACACAAGAGTAGGTATAAAAACCGCCTGCTGGACAGCCAACACCCCTGAGAGCCAGGATCGAGAGTAAAAAAGCAGTACTGCGAGGATCCAGAAGAGAAAAGTAACGGGATACGACCAGAAAAAAGCTTCAGACATTTAAACCTCGGGCACCTCTGCAATGAACCTCCTATACAAGGCGTAGAACGCGGCCATTGTGAAAACCACAATTGACAGTATTAAAAAAGCCAGTATCACATAAACAGCTGGCATGGGTATATCCATGTAGAAGTTGGCAAACAAGTCGGCAGACAGGCCCTTGTCGCCTAGAATCACCAGGTTGGGGTAGCGCCCCCCGTCGTTGAGAATCTCGCCGAGGGCGACTGTGAAGAGCGCAAGCGGCCCCAGCCACTTGACGTAGCTAGAAATTACGCCCGCCCTCGCCGCTTTATACGAGACGAATCCAAGCGCCAGTAGGGCGACGACGGCGGCGAGTTTTATAACAAATAGCGGGAGGAACTCTCCGTTGACCGCCTTGAAGAGTAGCGGGGAGTACCAATCAAGCGAGAAGTAGTACAGCGGGCCGAAGATGAGCTGAGCGGCCAAGAAGCCCACCCCCAGCAACAGGCCGGCCTTTACTCCCCTGGGGTCCTTATCCAAAGCCAGCAGGCTGGCGGCGACGAAGCCCCCAGTAGATATTACAGCGGTAGCTGTGTGGAGGTACAGGGTCCAGAACAGCGGGTTGGAATAGGGCATGAAGCCGGGGTTGTGGCCAGTTTGGAGGTAGTACGCCACCCCCACGGGGTGGTTTATCTCGGCGAAGATGGCTCTGAAGCCGAAGGGCACGCCGAAGCCGGAGAGAGCCATCACCCACATCACCAGGGAGTGCGTCCGCGGGTGTATCTTGCCCCAGGTATACCAGCTAATCGCAATCGTCGGTATCCTAATCATTATAGAAGCGATGGCTATGGCTATGGGGATGAAAAGAGTATTCGTGGCCAGAGTCGTCACGGCGGTGAAGAAGCCGGCTAGGAATACGGTGATTATTGTGCCCCACACGCCGGAGAACAGCTCAGACACTATCAACACCTTAAACACCTTCCTCGCAAAGAGCTCGGCCCACGGGTCGCTCTCCCTGTAGGCCTTCCACCTAAACAACGCGGCGAGGAGGCCGGTGCCGATAGTCATCGAGACGAATATTACGTGTAGCGTAACGGCGAGGCCGAGGCCTACAAAGCCGATGAAAACCGCGGGGTTCATTTCCCAACCCCGGCGCCCTTCTTCAAAAGCTCTAGGAATTTGTACTCCCTAGTGGCCACTAGATACATGGCGTAGAGGCCGCCGAGGTTCACCGCCAAAATCACAAGATAGGCGAAGGTGAGGAAGCCGGGGCTGGAGGCGTAGGACACCGGCGTCACAATCTCCGAGGGGTACAGGAGGCCGTAGACGCTCCAGGGCTTCCTCCCAATCTCCCTGACCGCCCAGCCGCCCACGGCGGGAATGACTGTGCCTAGGACCAGCAGAAGCGCTAGGAGAAACACCCTACGCTTCTCGTCGCCGAATATTCTAGCAATGGCGCTGGCGATGGCGGAGAGGCCG
>NZ_JBMFKV010000099.1:0-8033 GCF_049971835.1 Pyrobaculum sp. | reverse complement strand
CAGGCTCCTTAAGCCTCTTCTCTGCGCCCTCCGTCGTCGTTGGCGGTAGCACGATGACGGGATCGCCGGGCTTCCAGTCGGCGGGGGTGGCGTAGCCGTACATGAAGGAGAATTGAACTGCGTCGATGACTCTCAGTATCTCGTCGATATTCCTGCCATTGGTGTAGGGATAGGCGGCGAACCACGCCAGCTTCAAGTCGGGATCTATCAAGGCAACGACCCTCACTGTGAGGGTTTGGCCCGGCGGCACGGCGTTGAAGATGCTGGCCACCTTCATATCCACGTCGGCGATTATGGGGAACGGAACCTTGACGCCGAAGGCCTGCTCAATCTGCCTCTTCCATTCTATGTGGCTGTAGTTTGTGTCGACGCTGAGGCCCAGCAACTCGACGCCCCTCTTCCTAAACTCCTCGTACTTCCTACTGAACGCAACGAACTCCGTGGTGCACACCGGCGTGAAGTCGCCTGGGTGGCTGAAGAGCAACAGCCACTTACCCTTGTAGTCTCTGAAGCACTTCTGGCCGTGGTCTGTGTTGAAGCACAGATCCTCCGGGATCTTCATTCCGAGGTATGGACCCTTTATCTCTGTCATGTCTCTACTGCTGAACATGTATTTTTAAGTATTTCTACTCCGAAACAACTTCTAACAACACTAAATCGAAGAAATCGTGCGGACTGCGCTAACCGCTCGTGGAGAGCCGCAGGCATTGTAGCGGCATACAGAAAAGCAAGGCCAGACTAGGACGGCGCCCGGCGTACGCGTTGCCTCAACACGCCCCAGTTGGCGTCTATGCGCCCTGCCCCTCCCGCCTGGCGGTTGCCAGCCCCGCGGCTAGGGGCTTTACCTCCTCTGGGCGTATCCCCCTGGGCATTGTCAGTATAATCACCATGGCCATGGCGCCGAACAGCATGTAGCCAAGCCACACCGGGTCGAAGCCCACCACGGCGCCCACTTCGTATTTGTATATATCGAGGAGGCGGTATATCACTATAAATATAAACACGCCCTCCACCACTCCGCGGCTGTTGCCCATGCCTCCCATCACCATTATAAGCCACGGGTAGAAGGTAAAGGTTATCCTCTCGAAACCCCTTGGATGCACGGCCCCCACGTAGAGGGCGTAGAGGAGACCCGCCACAGCCGACACGGCGCCGCCGATAGCCATGGTCCACGCCCTCAGCACCGCGGGGTCCCTCCCCAGCACGGAGACCAGTTCAGGATCTTCCCTATGTATTCTCAAAATCCTGCCAAAGGGCGACTTGTCCAGCCTCAGTAACAGGGCGTACGCGGCGGCCGCCACGGCGGCTGACACCAGCGCGGCCCCGATTGCCCTCGCGGCGCCGCCTCCAAAAAGCCTCTCGTATATCGGCGGCGTCGCCACGCCTAGAGTGCCGCCTACAAGCGGCTCGTAGTTGAGCCCCACGTAGTAAGCCACGTCGCCAAAGGCGAGCAACGTAATCGCCAGGTAGTCAGCCGACAGCCTCCTCGCCGGCAGAGAGGTGAGGGCGCCCAGCGCCGCGCCCACCAAGGCGCTGGCGGCCAGCCCCATGAGTAGGAGGAGGGCGGCTTGGGGTTGTGATAAGCCTCTCGCGAGGGCAGACACGGCGGAGGGGTTGTCGGCCACGTAGTCGTAGTTAAGGCCGGCTATCCACAACGCCACCCTCCCCACGACGCCGCCGGCGATGTAAGCGCCGAAGGCAACGGTGAGCACCCTGCCGAAGTTGGGGATGCCGGCGATGCCAGCCTCTAGGTTAAGTGAGAGGGTAATGAGGAGATATACAGATATGTCAACCACTGTCGTGAGTAGGTAGCTAGCCGCGTCGCGTCCAGTGGCCCACACAAGCGCGACGCTGGCCAGATACGCTATGAGTCCGACGTAGGGCCTCATCTCCCCAACAGGCCCCGGGGGGAGATAAGCAACGTCACGGCGATCGCAAGGAGAGGCACCAGCGGCCTGTAGGCGGTGACTTGGTACTGGGGGACCCCAAACAAGAGGTAGAGCAGGCTGGCGAACTGCACAGTCCCCAGCACCTCCACAAAACCCATCAAAACTCCCCCAGCCAAGGCCCCGTAGATATTGTTAAGACCACCCACTATACTCGCCGCGAAGAAGCTGGCGAGTAGCAACCACCCTACGTCCGGCGTGGCCTCGATGTAGAGCGGCAGAAAGACCCCGGCTATCCCCGCCACGGCGCCCGCTATGGCCCAGGCAATGGCGTACATCCTCTCCACATTTATCCCCAGAGACTTGGCCAGCTCCTCGTTCTCCACGGCGGCCCTCAAAGCCGCCCCCACCTTAGTCTTGAGAAAAAGGTGTAGAGCGGCCGAGGTGGCGACCGCGGCTAGCGGCGCCAGGAGGTAGACCCCGGGTTGGCCCCCTATGGAGACGTCATACGGCATCAGGGTAATCCCTCTTGTAAATATACCGTACGTCCTCCCGGCCCAGTCCGCATAGGCGTTTAAGACGCCTATAAACACGATGTTATAGGCCATGGTGGCCATCATCATAACCTCCGGCGAGCTCTGCCGCCTGTAGAGAGGCAGGAGGAAGAAGTACAGCCCCAGCGCCGCGGCGGTGGACAGCGCAACGGCGAGGGGCAGTGCGACGTACGGCGCGGTTTTGTAAATCTGCGCCACCGAGAGAGCTGAGACCACGCCGATGTTAATAAAAACGCCATGGGCAAAGTTGGGCACCTTCGTGGTCAGATAGGCGAGCGTCAAGCCGATTGAGGCCAGCACTAGAATAGAGGCGTACACCACGGCGTCCGCCACCTCCCTAGGCCAGAAATACCAAGAGACCGCCACCCACGCGGCGAATACGCCCCCCACTAGGTAAATTATTTTCATAAAGCCGAGACTAGACCAGCTTTTAAAAACTTAAAAATACAGCAAAACATCCAAGCATGAATAAGACGGTGATGGGAATAATCATAGCTGTTGTTGTAGTGGCAGTGGCGGCGCTTCTCTACTACGCCAGCGCCCCGCCTCAACAAACCACAACGCCCAGACAGACACCCCCAGCCACCACCTCCACAGCGACGACGCCCCCCACCGCAACCACTACACAGACAACGGCAACCACGTCGCCAACGGCGACGTCCACCACGTCAGCCGCGCCTAGCTACAAGTGGACACTTATCGGGATGTACATAGCGGCCGACGACAAGGTGGTGAAGGGACAGCCCCCCGCGCAACAGCCCCCCTCCGGCTACCTCACCCCAGTCATAGTCGACGTCAAGCCCACCGAGGCGCCGAACGTCGTCGAGATCGGGGTGTTGCAACCTCTCAGTGGGCGCCTCGCCTCCCTAGGCGAGCTGGCCGCCGCCGCGGCTAGGCTGGCGGAGCAAGACGTAAACGCATATCTGACCAAGATAAACGCTACTTTTAGAGTTAGAGTAGTGGTGGCGGACACGGCGGCCGACCCCACAAAGGCCCTTGACCAGATGAAGGCTCTCCACAGCAGAGGCGTGAAGTTCTACGTAGTGAGGACCTCAGGCGAGGTTAGGACCATGAAGCCCTACGCCGACGAGAACAAGCTGGTCACAATATCCATATCCTCCACAGCGCCGGCGCTTGCGATACCTAACGACTACATATTCAGACTCCCGCCAGACGACAACAAACAGGTGAGGGCCATATCTAAGATTCTACAGGACGCGGGGGTGAAGGCCGTCGTGGTGATATGGCGCAACGACGACTGGGGCAACGGCCTCGTTAAGGGCCTGGAGTCCCTAGCCCAGTCCAGAGGCTTCGAGGTGGTCCGCGCCGCGACTTACGACCCCCAGAAAGGCGAGTTCTCCACAGAGGTAAGCGTCTTGGCCCAGAGGGTTAGAGACGCCGTGTCTAAATACGGCGCAGATAAGGTAGCCGTCGCCGCCTTTGGATTCGCCGAGTTGCAGACCATATTCATCACAGCCGCCAAATACCCCGAGCTGAGGCAAGTCAAGTGGTACGGCGCAGACGGCTCCACCGGACTCAAAGAGCTGTTGGTCCCCGACGCCGCTGAGTTCGCCGTGGCAGTAGGCGGGTTCGTCAGCCCCAAGTTCGCCCCGGCCCGCAGCCCCTACTACGACAGAGTCCGCAACTACATACTCCAGAACTACAACAGAGAGCCAGACTCCTATGCATACAACGCCTACGACGCCATCTGGCTGATCGCATACTCCATACTACAAGCCGGCACCACAGACACCCAGAAGATACAGCAGATATTCCCCGAAGTCGCCGGCAGGTACTTCGGCGCCTCTGGATACACCAAGCTAAACGAGGCGGGGGACAGAGACAGCGCCGATTATGAAATCTGGGCCATTACTAAGAGCTGAGCGGATAGTCAAGCGCTTCGGCGGAGTCAAGGCCCTCGACGAGGCCACCGTCGAGGTAAAACCAGGTTTTTTCACCCTCCTAGCCGGGCCAAACGGCTCGGGGAAGACGACACTCATAAACGTAATCACCGGCGTAATCCCCCCAGACGGGGGGAGGATATACTACGGCGGGAGGGATATAACAAAGGCGCCGCCCCACGAGCGGAGGAGGCTCGGCATATTCAGAACCTTCCAGACCCCCCGCATTGCTCATAGGCTCACCGTCCTAGACAACGTGGTGGTGGGCCACCTCCAGCGGGAAAGGCCGACCCTCGGCGGGTGGCAGAGGGGGGAGAGGGAACTCGCCGAGAGGGCCCTCCAGTTGCTGAAACTAGTGGGGCTAGACCACATGTGGGACAGGCCCGCGGGGGAGCTCAGCGGCGGCCAGATGAAGCTACTTGAGCTGGCTCGGGCGGTGATGTCCGGGGCGGAGGTTCTCCTACTAGACGAGCCGGCGGCGGGGCTAAACCCAAGCCTCGCCCTAGACCTCTTCAAGAGGCTCAGAGACCTGGCCAAGAGCGGCGTGGCGCTTCTAGTCGTGGAGCACCGGCTCGACCTAGCCATAGACTACGCTGACTACGCCTACTTCATGCACGAAGGTAAAGTAGTGCTCGAGGGGCCGCCCCAGCAAGTCTTCGCAAACCCCCTAGTAGCCCAGATATACCTAGGGGAATGATCGCCGCGAAATCCCTCAACGCGGGCTACGGAAAGTTGCAGATACTCTACGAGGTGGATTTCGAAGCTAGGCCCGGCGAGATAACCGCAGTCGTGGGGCCAAACGGAAGCGGCAAATCCACCCTCCTCAAAGCCATAGCAGGAATCGCAAAGATATTCGGAGGCCACGTCTACATAGGAGACAGAGACGTCACCAAGATGCCTGCACATGAACGGGCCAGGCTCGGCCTAGCCTACCTACAGCAGATAAGAAACGTCTTCCAAAACCTCACGGTGCTAGAAAACCTCAGAATGGCCGCCTACACTCTAGACGCTGAGAGGTTCAGAGACAAGCTGGAGGAGGTGCTGGAGATAGTCCCCATAAAGCCCTACCTAAACAGACCAGCCCGCGAACTCAGCGGAGGCTGGAGGCAGATGGTGGCCGTGGCGATGGCCTTGATGAGAGACGCCAGATACTTCCTATTCGACGAACCCACCGCCCAGCTATCCCCCAAATTCGCCGCAGACATCCTAACCCTCATCCAGAAACTCAGAGACATGGGCCACACCATAATACTCGCAGAGCAGAACGCCAAAAAAGCACTGGAAATCTCCGACAAAGCCTACCTACTGGTATCAGGACGCGTAAACTACACAGGACCCGCCGGCGACCTACTAAACAACAAAGAGCTAGGCAGACTCTACCTAGGCCTAGTCAAGCCGTGACTAGATATCTATCGGCGACTCTCGGACTCGCAATATACCTATACCTAGCCCTGGCCGTAGCCACCGGCGAGCGGGGTCTTCTCTCAGCTTTACTAGCGGCCCTAGCCGCTCTCGGCTACAGCATCTACATAAGCAAAACACACAACTACAGAGTAGGGAAAGTACTATGCAAGCTATCCAATCGGCGATACATTTGCCTTACGCTACTGATCATGATACTGGCTTTCGCAACCGCTGTATACAGCTCCATAAATAACTACGCTCAGATATTCCACATAGTCAACACCCTCAATCACATACTTGGATACGCACTTCTCACCTTCATGATTAGCTTCTTTATGTGTATCATATCAGAACACGAAGAAGAGACACAGCGCCACAAACAACAAACCTCCACCAAGCCGCCTTCAGACACCCGTGAGGATAATTAACGCAACGAGAAGCAGAAGGTGTGGCGCCCCGGCCGGGATTTGAACCCGGGTCACGGGCTCGACAGGCCCGCATCCTAGACCAGACTAGACTACCGGTTGGAGCGGCCGGCAAGCCGCGGCTCCCCATGCCTCGTGCGGGGCTGTATTGCCTAATTTGGTTGTTTATAAGCTTTTTGTGTCGTGTGTTAGCTGAAGCGTCTGTGATCTCCGCGGGACTCCATCATTACAATAGCACAGCGGCTTTTCTTATCGACTAGTACAATAAACTCTGCCATAAGATGGTCGTCACTTTCAGCCGATCTTACGCCCGCTCTTCAAGATTTCAAGTATGCTGAGGTGCTTCTTCTTTATCTCGTCTTCACTACCGCCTAGCTTTGTGGAGTATAGGTGAAGCGTGGCGTTGGAAAAGATCTCCCTAGCCCCCTCTAGATCCCACTTTAATTCAAACCACTTACCTGTCTTACCAACTTTAGCATATATGGCCACTGGCGTCTTGTTGATAGCTTGGAGAATCCCAAGTACTAGCGCCGCCTTGTGAATGTGGCTCATTCTTAGCGCATCCCCCTCCTCTGTGGACGACTCACCTATGGCCAATCTCACGTCATTCCCAATTGTCCCATCTCCTACTATCGTAGCGGTTATAAAGTCGGCAACAGCCCTATTATTTCCCTCCTTAGCCCATAGATACGCCATTATCCACGGTAAAAATAATCTACTCACTAAGCGATGTCCAAATATCTTATCCTCTAGAGCGCCACCTTCTTCTATGTATCTTTTCAATGAAGTGTACATGTCGGCGGCTACTTTACTAGGCTCCACTTTTCTCAACTCGTCAGCCCCTCTTCCACTGGCTTTTTCTCGTAATAACTTCATACCATTCCTAACAAGCTCCTTAACCTCCTCTGTGCCACCTTCCCTAAGCCACCTCAACACACGGCTATACTCAGAAACTATTTCAGAGGATAGCTTTACCTTGACTACCATCTGTGGTCTCTCGCCCTTGTCCGTGTGTATAAACCCCCCTATGTAGAAGTGTTTAAAGCCAGCTAATTTCACGAAAAGCTCGACCAACCCCAGTTGCGTCGTAGTTACTCTCAAAGATCTACTGTCTTTGTCAAAGGAAAAATCTGTTGCAATAAAGCCCATAAGCGCTGGCAAGTTGTATATTCTCCCTATCTTTTCAATTTCTTCATTAAGAATTTCCTTTAGTTTAATACGTATAATCTTATTTGTCTTTTCAAGAACTTCTTGTTCTACTCTTGCGACGGTCTCTTCTAGCCTTCTTTGAAGATCTTCAACAGCCAAGCCAGGTGCCAGCTTGACACTTGGCTTAACTTTTTCAACATATCTTTGTCCATAGCTGGCGTATCTGCTATAAGCTGTGTAGGGCGCCACTCTTAATAAATGTACGAGCTCACCATTATAAAAGGCACCCGCCACAGCCTTCGCGTAGGCTCCACCCCTCATCAGCGTATGAATAACAGCCATGCCCTTCTCAGCCACAGTAACACCACCATATTGAGAAAGCTCATCTCTATTAGCGTTAGCCAAAGTCTTAGCTCTCTCCTCATCAAGCTCTAATTGTTTAATCACCTCGTCGATAAACTGCCGTATATTTGACGGACTGCCCTCCAGTTTCTCCCTCAGCCTCTCAAGACCTCTTCTCACGTCGTCAAGCTCAAGTCTTAGCCACCTCTCCGCCTCTCTCCACCCCTCTTGCAGATACACCTCAACCGCCCCCTTAAGAGCATGGGCAACTAGCATAGCCGCGATGTGTTTAGAGCCCAGTGCTGTGTCTTCATCAAGCTTTACACCTTTTAAATCGCTTGTCCTCACGGCTTCATACAGCCTCTTAACCTG
>NZ_JBMFKV010000098.1:0-8054 GCF_049971835.1 Pyrobaculum sp. | reverse complement strand
GACGAGCTCCTCTACAGCCTTAACTTGCATCTCCACCTGTTCTCTAAACTCGCCGCGGTCTACGAACCACGCCAAGCTGTGGTAGTAGGTCTGCGCGGCGAATTCGGCCACTTCTCTCGACACCAGCTCCCGGAACAGATCCAGCACGTCTGGAGCCCACCTCCGGAACTGCTCCAAGGCCAAGCCGCTTACGCTGAATGTGACCTTAAAGCCGGGGATCTCCCTCGACGCGTCGATTAGAATCTTAGTAGCTTTTCTATAAACCCTGTCAGACACCCGGCGGAAGATGTGCCCGTCGAGCTCCTCGTAGAAAATCTCCTCCTCCCTAGGCCTTCTGGGGAAAACCCTGTGGAGGTCGGGCCTAAGCCGACGCGGCTGGTGCACCTCAAAGAAAAATACAACGTCCATACAACCCCCGAGACACACGTATTTAAGTACTCGGCGGCTGGCCACGACGCCGTCCACCCCCCTCCCCCACCCCGCCACATAGACACCGGATCTCCGCCATGTGAAAGCCGGATGTAGCCCCCCGGCGCCCACCCGCCCCGCGGCGGATCTCACAACACAAGAAAACCGCCCTTCGATAGGCAGGTGGAGGGCAGAAGGCCGAAGACGCGTATAAAGGCGGTGGAGGTCGGCGTGGGGCGCGGCGAGCGGAGAGAACACTGTGGCAAAGATGCGGGCCAGGTTGTTAGAGGGCTGGCGGGAGACCGTGGCGGCGAGCGAAGTTCTACAAATCCAGCGGCAGGCTAGTGGTTATATAAACATATACGCCGGTGGCGCGAGGCCGACTACATTAGAACGGCGGCGGTGCTGAAGGCCCTGGGGGTAGATAAGTGGTATAGAGCGTCGAGGCAGATACGCCTTACGGGCGGCGCGCTGGAGGCGCTGATGAGGCCGGAGCCAGTTTGCAGAGCCGTTGGGCTGTGTTGAGTTGTTCAAGCCGGTGTATATCTAGACGTCTGGCATTTGGCCCCAATACGTCGAGCCTCTATATAGAGGTATATTTATAACTACAAGAGTGCGGGGGGCTTATGCCGGGTTGGCAGGGCTCGATACTCCGTGTTAATCTTACAAAGAGGAAGTGGGTTGTACAGAGGCTTGACCCAGCGGTGGCGAGGGACTTCATAGGGGGGCGGGGGCTGGCGGCGAAGATTCTGTGGGATGAGCTCCCCCCGGGGGTGGACCCCCTTTCGCCACATAACAAGCTGATATTCGCCGCGGGTCCTCTCACAGGTTTGCCAGGGCCTAACTTCGGCAAGCTTGTAGTAGCCGCCAAGAGCCCTCTCACAGGTGGGTACGGCGACGGGAATATCGGGAGCTGGGCGGCGGTTAATCTCAGAAAGGCCGGCTACGACGCCCTAGTTGTGGAGGGCAGGGCTGAGAGGCCGGTCTACATCTTCATAGACGGCGACAAGGTGGAGATCCTGGACGCGGGGGATTACTGGGGCCTTAACGCGTGGGCTGTGGAGGAGAAGTTGCAGAAAATCCACGGGAGGGACGCGGCGGTTGTGACCATCGGCCCCGCTGGCGAGAACCTCGTTAGGTTTGCCACCGTGGTGTCGCACAAAGGCCGCTCGGGGGGCAGGCCTGGGATGGGCGCAGTGATGGGCTCCAAAAACCTCAAGGCCGTGGTGGTGAGAGGCAAGGGGGAAATCCCGCTGGCCGACAAGGCGCAGTACCAGAAGCTGGCCGTGGAGGCCGTCAAGGAGGGGTCCTCCAGCCCGAGCTACAGCTTCTGGATGAGGCAGGGGACCAACTCGACGGTGGAGTGGGCACAGGAGGCCAGCGTACTGCCGACCTACAACTACACGGAGGGCCAGTTCGACGAGTTTAACAAAATCGGAGGCGCCATGGTGGAGAAGCTCGAGACCGACCTCAAGGCCTGCCCGCTCTGCTTCATGGCCTGCGGCCACTGGGTCCCAGCCGAGTCGGGCACTGTGGAGGTCGACTACGAGAACATAGCCATGCTGGGCTCCAACCTCGGCATCGGGGATCTGCAGAAGATCGCCGAGCTGAACAGAATAGCCGACACCATGGGGATGGACACCATCTCGCTGGGCAACGTCCTCGGCTTTGTAATGGAGGCCTCTGAAAGAGGCTTGGAGGACAAGCTGGGCTTCGTGGTGGAGTGGGGGGACTACGAGGCGGCGAGGCAGTTGGCGTACGACACGGCCTACAGGAGGGGGGTCGGCGACCTCCTCGCCGAGGGCGTCAAGCGGATATCCGAAAGGATAGGCGGCGAGGACTTTGCAATACATGTAAAGGGCCTCGAGGTGAGCGCCTACGACTGCCACGCCGCCCCCGCCATGGCGCTGGCCTACGCCACGTCGCCCATCGGCGCCCACCACAAAGACGCTTGGGTAATATCCTGGGAGGTCAAGACGGATCGCATGGGCTATACAAGAGAGAAGGCGGCTAAGGTCGTGGAGCTCCAGAGGATTAGAGGCGGATGGTTCGAGACCTTCGTCGGTTGCCGCCTCCCGTGGGTGGAGGTCGGCCTATCCCTCGACTGGTACCCAAAGCTCTTCAAGGCGGCCACCGGCCTAGACGCCACCCCCGACTACTTCAACGAAGTGGGCGACAGGATATACGCGTTGATAAGAGCCTTCTGGATTAGGGAATACGGCTGGTGGAACCGCGAGATGGACACGCCCCCCAAAAAGTGGTTCAAGCAACCGCTCTCCAGAGGCCCGCTGAAGGGGGCCCACCTAGACTACGACAGCTACAACAAGCTACTCGACTACTACTACGAAATCCGCGGCTGGGACGCCAGAGGCGTACCCACCCAGAAGACGCTGGAGAGGCTCGGCCTGGGCTACGTTGCCGAGCAACTTGGGAGGTTCATCGAGCTGTAAGTTTTAAAAAGGGGGCCCCGCCCCGGGGCGTGATAGTATCCATCACACCCGAACTGGCGATCGGGCGCTTTAGGAACTTCGCCGGCGGTCTCGGCGTGTTGGAGGGCGACAAGTTCTACGCAGCGGCCAGGCTCGGCGTGCCCTACACCGCGATAACGCTGTACTACCCAGAGGGCTACGTGACCTACAGAGAGGAGAACGGCGAGCTGGTCGCCGCGTCCGAGGGGAACACTATGGAAGAGCTTCGACGCGTGGGCGGCGCGGAGATCCAGGTGAGAGGCGACAAGGTGATCCTCTCCTACCTCACATACCAGCTGGGGACGGCGACTGCGGTTTTCATAAACGTGGAGAAGCCCGAGTGGGCCGCCAAGGCGGCGCGGAGGCTCTACCGGGAGGATACTGAGGCGGACAGGTTCTACAAATACGTCATACTGGCGAAGGCCGCAGTCGACTACGTGGAGAGGTACATCGGCTGGGACAGGGTGAGGTACCTAGACCTGCAAGAGGCGTACACAGTCCTGGCCCTCTTCTTCAGGCGCCACGACAAGGCGAGGCTTGTGATACACACCCCCGCGCCCTGGGGCCACCCCACCTTCTCCAGGAGGTTCTTCAGAGACGAGTTCGGCTTCGACATGGCCATGGAGCCCGTGGTCCTCACCGAACTCGGCTTGGCGATGACCTCCGGCGGCATAGTGGTGTCGAGGAAAATGGTGAAGCTCGCCTGCAACACCTTCCCCCACCACTGCCACAAGATAAAGCCCGTGACAAACGCCGTAGAGATACCGCGGTGGGAGCACCCAAGGCTAAGAAAAGTGGAAAGCCCCGAGGAGCTGAGGAGAGCCAGGGAGGAGGTCAAGAGGGAGGCTCTGCGCGCCCTCGGCATAGAGGCCACGGGAAAGGTGGTGATGTCCTGGGCCAGGAGGCTCACCCACTACAAAAGGCCCCACTACGCCCTCCAGCTAATAGAAGACATCGATAGAGACGTCTTGTTCATACTCGGGGGCCGGGCCCACCCAGCAGACCACTACGGGGTCGAGATGATGAAAAAGTTCAAGGAGGCGGCGGGGTCCGTGGACAACGTGTACTACTTCCCCGACCTCGACGCCGACACAGCCAGGCTGATCATCTGGGCCTCCGACATCTGGCTCTTCACGCCCTTCAGCGGCTGGGAAGCCAGCGGCACCTCCTTCATGAAAGCCGGCGTCAACGGAGTGCCGTCCGTAGCCTCCCGCGACGGCGCGGTGCCCGAAGCCGTAAAAGACGGGTGGAATGGCTGGCTCTTCGGCGAAGACAGAGACAGACTCCTCCCACTAGACAGCGCAGAAATAGACCAGAGAGAATACGGCGAATTCAGGCGGAAGGTAGAAGAGGCACTCGACGCCTATGCAAGCGGGAGGTACTGGGAGGTGGCCTTCAACACTTACAGAAGCTTTAGAGAGATCTTCTCAATGGAGCGCCTCTTTCGAGACTACGGCTATCTCTGACCTCCTCCCCGCCCCGAGGTTCGCCGCCATAAATATAATTAGCCAGTGGAGGGAGACTCAATGTGGATATGCTCGTTATTGTTAGATACGGCGAGCTGACCGTAAAGAGGGGGTACACCAGGATGGAGATGGAGAGGCTTTTGATGAGGGCGGCGGGGGAGGCGGCGGGGGAGTGCGGAGGCGCCAGATTCGAAAGGGAGCCAGGCAGGCTCTACGCCTGGGGAGACGTGGAGTGCCTAAAGAAGGCACTGTCGAGGGTATTCGGCGTTAAGTCGGTGAGCCCAGCCCACGTGGCGGAGTTCTCAGGGCTTGACGACATCGCGGCGTATGCGAAGCAGATCTGGGGAGGCCTCGTCGTCGGGAGGAGGTTCGCCGTGAGGGTGCACAGAGTCGGGGAGCACCTCTTCAAGTCGCTGGACGTGGCGGCGGCGGTCGGCTCGGCCCTCGTGGCCTCCGGCGGCTCGGTCGACTTGGAGAGGCCGGAGGTGGAGCTCTTTGTCGAGGTTAGGGGGAGGAGGGCCTATTTCTACACCGAGGTTGTGGAGGGCCCCGGGGGCCTGCCGCTGGGCTCCGAGGGGAAGGTCCTGGCGCTGGTGTCGGGCGGGATCGACTCCCCTGTCGCCGCGTGGATGCTGATGCGGAGAGGGGCCCACGTCGACGTCTTCTACTGCAACCTGGGAGGCACACTTGCGCTCCTCCACGCCTTAGAGGTGATTAGGCGCCTCCTGTCGTGGTCATACGGCTACAATGCCCGCGTCGTGGTTGCCGACTGCGGCCCCGTTGCCCGCGCGCTACGGAGGGGGGTCAGGGAGGGGCTGTGGAACATAGCGTTTAAACGCGCCCTCTACAAAATAGGCGCCGAGGTAGCGAAGCGGGTAAAGGCCACGGCGCTTGTGACGGGGGAGTCACTGGGCCAGGTCTCTTCGCAGACGCTCCAGGCCCTCGCCGCCGTGGAGGCCGGGATCGGCATGCCGGTGCTGAGGCCGCTCATCGGCATGGACAAAGACGAGATCGTCAAAATAGCGCAGAAAATCGGCACCTACGAAGCCTCGGTAAAGATGCCCGAGTACTGCGCCGTGTTCAGCAGAAAGCCGAGAAAGTGGGCAAGAAGGGAAGAGGTAGAGGAGATCGACCTAGCCCTCCACGATGCCGTAGCCGAGGTGGTGGATAGCGCGAGGGTGGTAAAGAAGAGAGAACTCGAGGACTTCGTAAAGAGCCTCTCGCCGCCCCGCGACCTGGAAATAGACGCGGTCCCCAGCGACGCCGTCGTCGTCGACCTGAGAGACCAGGAGGCGTACAGGAGGTGGCACCTCCCCGGCGCCATCAGGACAGACGTCGACGACGTCCTCACGCTCGTGGACAAACTAGGGCGCGACAAGACATACGTATTCTACTGCTACAGCGGAGGGCTAAGCCTAGACGTAGCCGAAAGCCTACGCAAAATCGGCATAAAAGCCTACTCCCTCAGGCTGTGGCGTACGTCGTCACCCAATCAGACAAGGGACAGCACATCACAGACAGACAAATCCACCGACTTATAAACCTCCTCCCATGCCCCACGCCGGCGCGCACAGCGGCGCCCTAGACGGCTAGATGTACCTAGAGCCCGTGTGCGCCGCGCTGGACACATGTCTAAAGACTTGAAGAGAGAATAGATTTATAGCACGTCGTAACGTGGCGCGTGGTTCGCGTCGCGGTTGTTGATAGAGATGCGTGTCAGCCTAGGAAGTGCGGCCAGGAGTGTGTGAAGTACTGCCCCGTAAACAGGACGGGGAAGGTGGTTTGGATCGACGACCAGTTGAAGAAGGCGGTGATCTCCGAGGCTCTCTGCATTGGCTGTGGGATATGTGTGCACAAGTGCCCGTTCCAGGCCATTACAATCGTCAACCTGCCGGACGAGCTGGAGAGGGACTGTGTCCACAGGTACGGGCCGAGTGGGTTTAAGCTCTACCGCCTCCCCATGCTGAGGAGGGGGAAGATAGTGGGGGTACTGGGGAGGAACGCCCTTGGGAAGACGACGATGGCTAAGATACTCGCCGGGGAGCTTGTTCCCAATCTGTGTGGGGAGGCCGGCGGGTCTAGGGAGGAGGTGATTAGGCAGTTTAGGGGGACGGAGCTCCAGACGTACTTCTCGGAGCTCTACGGCGGCAGGCTGAGGGCTGTGCATAAGATTCAGTACATCGAGCTGATTCCGCTTTACCTCAAGGGCACCGTGGGGGAGGTGTTGAAAAAGGCCGGCGTCAAGGAGGAGCTGGCCAGGAGGCTTGGGCTGGACAAGCTGTCGGGGAGGGAGGTCGACAAGCTGTCGGGGGGTGAGCTTCAGAAGCTGGCCATAGCCGCGGCCCTCTCCAAAGACGTGGATGTGTATATATTTGACGAGCCGGCGACTCACCTCGACATAGTGGAGAGGATGAAGGTGGCGGACGCCGTCAGGGACTACACCCAGAACAAATACGTGTTGGTGGTGGAGCACGACTTGACAGTGCTCGACTTCCTCGCGGACAACATAGTTATTGTCTACGGGAAGCCCGGGGCGTACGGCATCGTCTCGCACCCCTCGGGGGCCCGCGAGGCGATTAACGAATACCTGGCGGGCTACATCTCGTCGGAGAACATGCGGATTAGGGACCGCCCCATTAAGTTTGAGCTACGTCCGCCGGAGAGGAAGAGCGGGAAGGCGGTGAGGCTGGTGGAGTGGGAGGACCTCTACGTGGACCTGGGGGGCTTCCAGCTGGAGGTGTCGGCGTCGTACATAGCCAAGGGCGAGGTGGTCGGCGTGGTGGGCCCAAACGGCATCGGCAAGACGACATTTCTAAAGGTGCTCGTGGGGGAGCTGAAGCCCCTCAGGGGGGCCGTCAACGCAACTCCCCGGGTCAGCTACAAGCCGCAGTACATCCGCGACATCGCCGTGAAGAACCAGGACGTCCCGGTGGGCCTCTGGCTGGCCCAGCAGGTGGGAGACTACTCGGAGAACCCGATTTGGCCGGATTTGAACAGCGGCTTCAACCTGGCGCCTCTCCTCGAGCGGAGGATGGGGGAGCTCTCGGGCGGGGAGCTCCAGCGGGTTGTGGTGGCGTCTGCGCTGTTGAAGAAGGCCGATCTCTACGTCTTGGACGAGCCGATGGCCTACCTCGACGTGGAGCAGAGGATAACGGTGGCCCGCACAATTAGGCGGATAATTGAGGAGAGCGAGGTGGCGGCCCTCATCGTGGAGCACGACATCGCGATGCTTGACTACATGTCTAACGCTATTATGCCGTTTATCGGAGAGCCCGGCGTCAGGGGGCGCTCCCCCGGGCCGACGGATATGAGGACGGGCATGAATATGTTCCTAAAGTGGGCGGACGCCTCGTTTAGACGCGACGTGAGGTCAGGGAGGCCGAGGCTGAACAAGCCGGGGTCTGCACTCGACAGGGAGCAGAAGGAGAGAGGGGAGCTGTACTACGTGTAGTATGTCGTACATATATGGGGTACTCCCGCCGATCCACCCGCTGAGGCCGTTTGAGGGTGTGGTGCCGGTGAAGCCCCACATTACTCTGGTGAAGTTGGAGAGGCCGTTGAGGGTTGAGGTGCGGTACCGCCAGTTTGTCGCCTCTCTGGGCCCCGTGGTGCTTCTGCCGTCGCAGTCGAGGCCTAGGTATATAGCGCTGAGGGTGGAGCCTCTGGGGGAGTTCGCCGCGTTGAGGACTCTGCTCATGGCGTCGCTGGGTGG
>NZ_JBMFKV010000097.1:0-8078 GCF_049971835.1 Pyrobaculum sp. | reverse complement strand
GAGGGGGCGGCGGCATTGGCTTCGCTGGCGCGATGGGCCTATGCGGCTCCGCCCCTGGCTTCGTGTCTTCTGGCCGTGTCTGCCGGCGGCGCCTCTGCATCGGCGTTTATTATGTATAGATGAGTTGTGTTGATCTAGGCGCCTAGCGACTTGTAGAGGATGTAGATGCCTACTGCTATTATCAGCGCGCTGTATATCTTCTTTAGGGTGTCTCTCGGCGTCTTGAGCGCCAGCGCCGCCCCGAGGTAGCCCCCGGCTACGCCTCCTATTAGGTATAGGGCGGCTATGGCGACTAGTGTTTTGCCGTATAGCGCGTAGATTAGGCCGGTGGCGAGGCCGAAGGTGCCTACGGAGATTAGGCTCGTGCCGACTGCCTTGGAAATTTCAAGCCCGGCCACGTACATCAGCGTAGGGACTATTAAGAAGCCTCCCCCTATCCCGAAATACCCACTTAGGAAGCCGACTAAAATACCGGCGGCCGCCGTCTTCGGCGTGGAGCGCCTTGGGGCGTTTCGATGCGACTTGGTGGGTAGCGCCATGGAGCCCCCCACGGCTATCATAAATACGGCGAAAAGAGCCAGCAACCCCGTCCCGGGGGTGACGTGCCCCAGGTAGGCGCCGGCGGCGGAGCCGGCGAGGCCTGCGGCGGCGAAGACCGCGCCTGTTTTTAGATCTACGTTTTTCTTTTTGAGGTGTATGAGGGAGTTTATATAGGCGTTGAGGCCTACGGCTAGGGCTGTGGTGCCTACCGCAATGTGGGCGGCGTCTGGCGCTTTTTCCAGCCCTACCATGTAGAGGAGGAGGGGGACCGCCAGTATGCTACCTCCCCCGCCTACTAAGCCGAGGGAGAAGCCAACGACAAGCCCCGCGGCGGCTGAGAGGAGGTACTGGAGTGGGGCGAGCTCCATGGCGCGGATCTAGGGTAGTGGTTCTAGTTCCTGGAGGGTCTGGGGGTCTATTCTTATCTTTCCCAGGTGCACCTCGTCGAATTCTGTGGTGGTGGCGTATAAAACGGGCCTGGGATCGAGCCTCTCCACTACGCCGTAGCCCGCCAGGCGGCCGCCTCTGTAGAGGGCTACCAGCAGGTTTCTGAGGTAGTGCGGGGGGACTGTGTACTCCCTGCCCCTCTTCTGGGGCTCCGGCACGTCTCCCGGCGTGTACCTCCCCCACGGGCACTCCACAGCCTTATCTACTCTACAGTTTGTAATTTTCTGCGGCTCGATCTGTAGCTTAACCGCCAGCTTGATGTGGCGCCTATACGCGAGGTTTCTCAAATCTCTCCTCTCCTGAGGCCCCCTTGGCAGGACGTGTCTCGGCTTCGTCACTACGCGCCCCGGCAGTATCTGCTCGCCGATGTTCACTACTGTGGGCTCCACAGCGTCGGCTAGGGCTTTCAGCATCTGGAGGCCGCGCCCCGTCGCCCAGCCCGGGGTGTTTACTATTATTAGATGTGGGTACTGGGCCGCGGCTTTTCTCAACAGCCTCACCACGCCGGCCACGAATAGGTCTTCCATCCCCTGGAGGTTTGTGGCGCCGATGTAGTAGGCGTCGTGGGGCTCTAGCTCCGAGACGTGGGGCACGGGGGCGGAGGTGCAACTATACGCGATGAAGCCCGGCGGCCCTATGTCGGCCTGGCCGACGTCTGCGTCTACTACACATACCCTCCTGCCTCTCCTCACGTGGGTATTGAGGAGGTATGTGGAGAGGCTACTTTTTCCAGAGTCTGTGGGGCCGAGCAGGGCCACTGTGCCCTCCAGCTCCATGCGCCAGTCGGGAGGCACGGCGGCGCCCCGTACTAGGACGAGCTCGCCGCTTTCAATTCCCATTTTCGCGGGGCCCTCCACGGGGTACTGCTTGTGCGGGGGAACTGCGAAGCTTTGAAATGCCCCGCCGAAGACTTCGCACAGATCCTCGCACTGGACGTGGGCGGGGCCTCTGACGAGGGCTGTGTATCCCCCCGGCACCTCTACTTTAAACATATAACACTGGATGTGTGTAGGTTATATGTCTCGCCTCTTGACCCTCGTCGCGGTGCTGGACGACGTGTTTTTATTTGTCCTGCCGGCCGTCGTAGCGCTGTTGCTGTACTTCTCTGGGCTTATCCCTCTGTGGGCCGCCGTGGCTGTGTCGGCTCCCTTTGTGGCGCTTGCGGTTTATGTAGGCTTTAAGGTGTTTAGAGAGGCGCCTAGGGGCTACACGTACGTCGGCGGCAGAGGCGTGGTCGTCGAGGATTTGAAGCCGGTTGGCGTGGTGAAGATCGGGGGTGAGTACTGGAGAGCAGTGTGTGACGGGTGTTGGGCGGCGCGGGGAGATTGCGTAGAGCTGGTTGAGGTGAGGGACGGCGTGGCCTACGTCAAGACTTGTCGCTAGGCGACAAGAGGTTTAGCAACTCCCAGGTGTGTTTCATCACGTCGATCTCGTGTTTCATCTTGGCGTAGGTCTCCTCGTCTATCCTCCCCGCGGCCCTGGCGTCCTCGATTTTCTTTTCGAGCTCTACCAAGTCGAATTTTGCCAGATATTCCCTGGTGAGGGCCCTCGCCCAGAGGTAGAGCACCCTCATCTCGATCTCAGCCATCTTCCGAGACAGCGCGTCGAGTTTCTCCTGGTATTCATTTATCTTCTTCTGCAACTCTGCGGAGAGGGTCTCGTAATCCTTGTCGGAGATTAGGCCTAGCTCCCGCTTGGCGAGGAGGACCTCCTGCTCCTTCTTCAAGCTCTCCACCACGTTTCTCAGCTGGTCAACTCTTATCTTGATCCGGGGGAGGTCGGCGTCCCAGCTCGACTTCGTCTTGGTGGCAGAGTCTGTGAAGGCCCTCCAGGTGTCTTCAATACCTTTGAGCTTCTCGTCGTATTGAGACAGTATCTTCTCCAGCTCGCCCAGGGCTAGATACGCGACGTCGAGACTCATCTCAACAACTCCTCAAGCTCTTTCTTAAGTTTTTCGTAAGTTTCGCGAGATATCTTTCCCTCTTTCAACAACTCCTCAAGCTTCGACAGGGAGAGCTTCAGCGATATGACCTCGGCGCTTGTGGAGGTGGAGAGAACCCTCTTGAAGTGGGCGCCGAGGCCCTCCTCAAGCGCGGCGTATTTCGACTTCACCTCGTCGAGGAGGTTGCGTAGGGCCTCCAGCTTCGTCTCTATATCTCTCTTAGCGCTGTCGTAAGACTCCGGCGGCATGAAGTCTTTCTTCAGCTCTAGCTCAGCGAGCATCTTCTCGTAGTCGCCGATGGTCCTGCCCAGCAACTCCTGCGCCCTCAGCAACGACATCTTCTCCACCTCCCACTGCCTCCTCACCTTCACCACGTCCCCCTCGTACTCTCTCCACATGTTGTCAAGCTTCTTCACCAAGTCGTCGTATTTCAAAACCACGTTGTCTATCACAGGCTTAACAGCCTTCTCGAACTCGGCCTCGCCCTTCTCCGGCGCCAGGGGCAACACCTCGGCCAGGGGCTTAGGCGCCTCCTCCGGCCTGGGGGGCGCCGCGGCTCTGGTCCTCTCCTCACGGGTGAATCTTATGAATATGGGGCACTCGGTGTAGTTCCCGATGCAGTACCAGCTGAAGGGGTCTATGGGCTTGTTGCTGTAGCCACATACAAACCCGCCTTCTCCGCGTCTCAAAGCAGGGCAGACGCTCATCGCCCCTATGTATTAGAAAATATATATTCGTTACGGCTTCAAATCTCCAACCACGACGTTGACGACTGATTGCAAATCCTCCAGCGTCCCCACGTCGTAGAAATACGCCTCCTTCGCCGTGTAGACAGCGACTCTAGGCATTAGCGATGTCGCTAAGACGTTCATGTCGAGGTACTCCTCGCCTAATTTCTTCACCACGTCGGCAGAGATTATGTATATACCGGTGGACGTTATGTACTCAATAGTAGGCTTCTCCCTCCACGCCCTCAGCGCCGATCCCTCCGTATCCAAGACGCCGAAGCGGAGAGAGGCCTTGTACCTCTGACCGACGATAGTCAGCAGAGCGCCCGCTGATCTGTGCAACTCAAGCGGGTGTCTAAGATCTAGGTTTGTCAACACGTCTGTATTAACCACCGCCATATCCCCGCCGGCCCATTCACGGACGTAGTAAAGCTGGCCGGCCGTGCCCAGCAACTTCCTCGACTTGAAAAACACCACGTCTGGATACAACTCCGAAAGGTAGCTCTCCAACACCTCCTGCATGTAGTACCCAACTACGGCGATCTCCCCCACGCCGTTCATCCTCAGCCACTCAATGATGTACGCAATCAGGGGCCTACCCCCCACGGCGACTAGAGGCTTTGGCAGAAAATACGTAAGAGGCCTCAGCCTAGTGCCCAGACCCGCCGCGAGGATAACAGCCTTCACAAATAGTCCCCAAGCCCCTGCCTCTTTAAATGCGCCCTGATTTTCTCAACCTCCTTCTCCATTTTCTTCACCTCGGCCAATATATCTCTCTTAGCCTCCTCCTCGCCCCCGCCCGGCGCCTTGTAGGTGCAGTAGCCCTCTGGAGTCATCGCCCTGGCCTCGCAGTAGGCGTACTGGCACCTAGCCCCTATACACTCGTCGTTTAGCCACGTACACCAGAACACTATCTTATTCCCCCTTATAGTGGGCTTGAGAGCCTTCTTCCCACATCTAAACAACGAAGAGCTGTTGGGGCCGAAGGCGCACCGGGGGCCTAGGCACAGCATTTTCTGGGCCACTTACCAATATACAACTATCTATTTAAATCTTGTATCCAAAAGACTCGAGAAACGAAACCACTTCGTCGCGGCGGGGTGACGACCTGGCGCCCGGCCGCGTCACTTTTATAGCGGCGGCGGCGTTGGCGAAGAGAAGCTTCTCGTATAAATCCCTCCCCTCTAGATACATGGCGATGTAGGCGGCGGCGAAGCTGTCCCCCGCGCCCGTGGTGTCGACGGCGTTTACCTTAAAGGCGTCTACCTGGAGGAGCCTCCCCTCTTTGAAAGCCACGGCGCCTATGGGGCCCAGGGTTATCACCAGCTCTCCAACCCTCAGCTCTCTCGCCAGCCTCTCTATTGCGGATTTGTGGTCCCCGGTGTTTGCCAGGAGCTTGGCCTCTACGTGGTTCATGAAGACCACGTCGACTCCCTCCACCGCCGCCTTCACAATTTCAAGCCCCTTCCTGGCGAGGGCCGTGCCGCCGTCTACCGACACCGTGGCGCCTATCTCCCTGGCGATCTCCTTAGCTCTTAAAATCAGCTCGGTCCTCCCCGTGGCTAGGTGAATGTGCCGGACTCCGGAAAACTTGTCCACGGTTAAGTCCGCGGGGGTGAGGCCCAGGTTGGCCCCTCTGTGTGACAGCATTCTCTTCACCCCGTCTGGGTGCACCAGAACCACCACTACGCCCGACCTCATCCCCCTGACCCTCTTTACAAACGTAACATCGACCCCCTCAGACCTCAGCTCTCTCAGAGATATCTCGCCGAGGGGATCGTCGCCGACTGCGCCTATAAACCTCGCCCCCAGCCCCATCCTGGCGACCGCCACGGCGAAATTGGCGGCCGACCCCCCGCCCCCGGTGTACAGGTCAAGAGCCTCGACGTTTTCGTCGGGGCCCGGTAGCTCCGATATCCTGAGGTAGAGGTCGAAGTTCAGGTTTCCAATAGACGCAACTACCACGACATGTCAAAATTTTAAATATAAATACAGTGACGGGGGCGTGGAGGTTCAAAAGCTCCTGGAGTTGAGAAAACTACTAGAGGAGAGGATTGCGAAGCTCCAGCAGGAGTTATCCCTCTACACCTCGCTACTGGAGTTTCTGGATAAGGCAATTGGAGAGCGGTCTTTCTCAACCGCCGCCCAGCAGATGGCGGCGAGGCCCGAATCCGTCGAGGAGGTCAAGGGGAGGGGCGGAGAGGTCTACGCCAAGGCCGAGGTGTACCCAAACTATCTCTACATCAAGTTTAGAGAGCCTGTGAAGCTAGACAGCTTATTCAAGAGGTTTTTCCTCGACAAGTTCCTCCAGAAGTATAGAGAAGAGGACGCCCGCGAGGCTAGGCAGGGCTCGATAAGCCAAGACGAGGTGCTGAGATACGAGCTTGAGGGCGGGGAGGGGGAGGCCGTCGCCCTTAAGATCTTCAACTACCGCACAGAGGAGAGGAAGAGGGAAATCCTCCGGGTACTCCGGTGGACTTTGGAAAAGGTCTACTCCGGCTGAGCCACCTTCTTCTGCCTCTTATATAGCTCAAGCATCTCCGCCACGGTGGTGGCCTGCTCTGGCGACTTGTCGCTTCTGTAGCGGCCGGTGAACCTCGGGAACCTCACCGCCAGCCCCACGCCGGGCCGCACCGCGCCGAGGCAACAGGTGTGTAGCGGCGAGAGAGTTATCTCGGCGCCTATGACCTCTATCACCACCTGGGGGACGAACCAGACGTCGGCCTCCATCTTTGACACCACCCTGGGGTGTCTGTGGGGGAGCTTGAGGGGTTGCAACGTTTCGTACATCTTCTTGAGGTCGGCGTCGGTGAAGCCGCTCCCCACTTTACACACGGTGTAGAACATGTCCGTGGAGGGGTCGTAGGCCGCCAGGAGAAAGGCGCCGTAGAGGCCAGCCCTCTTCCCGCGGCCGTGGAACGCGCCGACCACCACGAGGTCGACGGTGTCTATCATCTCGCTGCGGTAGTCCCGCTTGTACTTAATCCAGTTCCACCCCCGGGCGCCCATTTCATACACAGAGGTCGGCGACTTGCAGATCAGCCCCTCCGTGCCCATGGAGACCGACTCGTGGAAGAAGACGTCCACCGAGTCGGGGTCGTCGAAAATCCTCCACTTAGCAATGGATACCTTGTCGCTCTCCTTGACGATCTCCGAAAGCTTGACGCGGCGGTAGATGAGGGGCTCCTCGGTCAGGTCCTCTCCGTCTACGTACAACACGTCAAAGAGGTAGAGGACGGTGGGGTACATCTCCACGGCCGCCGCTACTTCGTGTTTCCTCTTCCTATGCATCAACTCCTGGAAGGGCAACATGTCGCCGGTGTCGGGGTCGACGGCCACTATCTCCCCCTCGAGGATCGCCTCCCCCGCCGACACCGCCTCCCTTACGGCCTTCACCACGTCTGGATAGGCGTGGGTGATGTCCTCAAGCCTCCTGCTGAAAATCTTCACCCCGGCCTTTGAGATGTGGATCTGGGCCCTCTCCCCGTCGTACTTGTACTCACACACCGCCGAGCCGCCGAGCTTGGCGAGGATCTCGGATGCCGAGGACAGCCTCTGGGCCAGCATGGGCAACACGGGCACGCCCGGCGTGATTTTTATCTCCTCCAGCGGCCTCCCCTCGGCGACGTGCCTAGCGAGGCGGCCCAGGTCGGGGTAGACGTGATAGGCCCTCTCCAGAGCCTCCTTCTCCACGCCGAAGGCCTCGGAGAGCCCCTCTATAATCGTCATGTCGGCAACCCCCAGCCTCAGCCTCCCCACGACAAAGCGGGCGATGTACTTCCCCTCCTCCGGCGACGCCCGCGCGAAGAGAGAGGAGAGGAGGTTTACCTTCAAGTCCTGCGCCCCCTCCCCCGACGCCCTGGCCACCTTGAGCAACACGTCGTACACCTCGGAAACCTCAAGCGGCTTCTGGGAGCCGAAGGCGAGAAGCCCAGGCCGCTTAGAGGCTGAGAGGGCGCGCCTCGCCGCCTCCCCCACGTCGCCCGTCTTCTTGTACAGCGCCTCTAATTCAGAGGCCGGGGCCCCGCTTGCCTTAGACAGGGCTCTGATACACAGCTTCTCGGCAACGCCGAGCTCCACCCCCTCCCACGGCGGCCGCAAGTCCCCCAGGATGAAGTAGACAATCTTGTCGATCTCCCCAGGGCTTGCTTTCTTAAACAGCGAAGTAAGGAGCTTTACCATAGTCGTCCTCTGAGTCGTCGACTCTATGGCCGCGAGAGCCTTGACCAGCTCCCCAAATTGCACTATGTACTACTCTTTCCAGCTTAAAAATGTTGAGAAAAAAGCTCGAAGCCTTTCCGACCCCTCCCCGAGTCCCAACGTAGCCTCTCACCTCGTAAGTGCTCTATATACCGGCTCTAGGCGCATGAAGGCGTCTAGGGCGCCGCCAGTGAGGCGTATCTTTCTTTCTACTCTGCTCC
>NZ_JBMFKV010000096.1:0-8214 GCF_049971835.1 Pyrobaculum sp. | reverse complement strand
GCGTGACTGATAGAATGGTTAACCAGCTACTCGCCGAGATGGACGGCATCGGCACGCTGAAGAACGTGGTGGTGATGGCGGCCACCAACAGGCCGGACATCCTAGACCCGGCCCTCCTGAGGCCCGGGCGCTTTGACCGCGTTATCTACGTCCCGCCTCCCGACGTAAAGGCGAGGGTGGAGATATTTAAGGTGCACACGAAAAAAGTAAAGCTGGCTGATGACGTCAATCTAGAGGAACTCGCCAAGAGGACTGAGGGCTACACCGGCGCCGACATCGCCGCCTTGGTGAGAGAGGCGGCTATGCTGGCGCTGAGGGAGACCATAAAGGAGAAGGCACTGAGGGCGAAGCCGGTGTCTATGAAGCATTTTGAAGAGGCGTTGAAGAGAATACCCCCATCGCTCACGCCGGCAGATATCCGCCGCTACGAAGAGATGTCCAAGGCTCTGCGGCGCGCCATAGCCGGCTTATAAAACTTAAATAGTGAAGTAGAGATTCAGTACATGTCCATATTTGACGAATTTGAAAGATTTATGAAGAGGTGGCAGAGGTTCTTCGAGGAAATTGAGAGACAGATAGAGGAGGACTTCAGGAGGTTCTCAGCCCAGCCGCCGCCGGGCGGCGGAAGGCCTAGGTACTACTACTACGGATTTGAAATCACCATGGGGCCGGACGGCAGACCCGTGGTGCGGGAGTTCGGCAACGTCAGAAGGAGGTCTGACGTGGAGAGAATTGAAGTAGTCGACGAGATAGACCCGCTGACGGACATCGTGGAGGAGGACGACAAGATTAAAGTCGTGGTGGATATGCCCGGCGTTGAGAAGGATGACATAAAGCTGTACATAAGCGAGGACGGGAGGACCCTCACAATAGACGCCAGGAGCAAAGACCGGAAGTACCACAAGGAGATTAGACTGCCGGTTGCTGTCGATCCCAACAAGGCCAAGGCCACGTATAAAAACGGCGTCCTCTCCGTAGAGCTTGAAAAAACCGAGAAGAGAAAAAGGGGGTTTGAGATAAAGATCGACTAGGGTATTTCCTTCAGCAAACTCTCTATTCTTTTCCTAATTTCGGCAAACCTCTTCTCGCACTCCTCCAGCCTCTTCTGCATCTCGCTGTGGGGCACAAACCACTCGATCTTCGGCTCGCCGAATATCAGCCTCCCGCCCTCCACCGCCGCCTCCACAGTTATCCTCACTATGTCTAGCTTACCAACGCCCATCGAGATCAGCGCCTCGTATATCTTCTTGTTGAGCTCAGAGGTGGCCCTCACAATCTCCTCCCTCGGCACAATGCCGCCGAACACAGCGAAGGCCGTCCGCCTGAGCTTGTCGGCGAATCTAGCCGCCACGACGACCCCCGACCTGATTTCGTACTTGTTAGGTGCCTTCAATACGTGGCCCCCGTAGAGCTCTATACTTTCCTGAGCCTTCTCCATGTCACGTTGAATATTCTCCTCCAGCTTCCACGTAGCCATATATATTTATGGGCCTGTATTTAAATCATTACGTTATGCCTCTCGCCGCAACCAGCCCGGGGGGCGTGGACATAATTGTAAAGACGAGGAGGGAGTTCGAGAGGATAGCCGCTTCTCACATAAAAGAGCTTCTGCCGGCGGCCGAGGTAGCGCCGGCCCCCATGGGCTACCTAGGGGTGGTGTTCGTAGGCGGGCTGGGGGCCGAGAGGTGGAGGGCGGCGGAGTTGATAGCCCAGAAAATACCAGAGGCAGACAGAGTGCTCGTCGTAGAGGAGGCTGTGAGGGCCGAGCCGGGGGATATCGAACGGGCGGCTGTGGAGGTGGCCAGGCGCTACATCTCGCCGGGCGACACCTTCGCCATTAGGACAACCAGGAGGGGCACCCACAGCTTCACCTCTATAGACATCAACGTGAGAGTGGGGGCAGCGGTTAAAGAAGCCACGGGGGCCGAGGTAGATCTCGAAGAACCCACAAAGCCCATATACGTGGAGATATTCCAAGACGTAGCCGCCATCTGCACCCCGGCGACTGGGGAGTACAGGAAAATGCGCCGCGATAAGCCGCTGTCGCTACAAAGCCTCAGGAAGGTGGCCCTCGGCCAGTTTATATATGAGGGAGACGAGGAGGCGGTGAGGAAAATGGGCGAGAGAATCGGACGCGCGGCGCAGACGTTTGAGGTGGGGGAGCTGACGGTGCTCCTCCACAAGCCCGTGCCGGCAAAGACGCTGAAGGTCTTCCTAGACGCCGTGGAGGAGGGGATTGAGAGCAGGTACCAGATACAGATCAAAAGCTACGGCAGATCCGTGTGGAGGGTGCCCGTCTACGTGTACGAGCTGTATCAGTACGTAAGGGACAGGTCCGGCGAGCCCATAGTCGTGACGGACCCCAAGGGCGACTACATAACACATGTAAAGGAGAGGCTCGCAGAGCTGTTTAGAAGCGAGAGGGTAAACATACTCATAGGGGCGAGGGAGGGGGTGCCCCCTGGGGTGTTCCGATTCGCCTCCCTCGTCGTGGACCTAGTCCCAGAGGTTACCATAGCCACAGATTTCGTAATACCGTCAATAGCCATCGCCATTGTGGCGGCGCTGGAGGAGGCCGGGGCCCTGCCCAAATACGCCGGCAAGCGGAGGAGAGCCCCCATGCAAGACAAAGAGCGGCGCTAGGCGGCGGCGCCGGAGGAAAACATAAATAGCCCCCATTTGCCTATGAAGCGATGTCGACGCAAGAACAGCCACAGCAACAACAGCCGCAGAAGCTCAGGTGGGGGATCGCGTGGATATACTCATCTTCAAACAACACCATTATCACAATAACCGACTTAACGGGGGCAGAGACCGTGGCTCGCGTAAGCGGCGGGATGGTTGTGAGAGCCGACAAAGACAAGCCCTCTCCGTGGGCCGCCATGCAGGCGGCATACAAAGCCGCGCAGTTAGCCCTCGCCAGGGGGATAAACGCCGTGCATGTAAAAGTGAGGGGGCCAGGGGGATACGGGATGAAGGTCCCAGGCCCCGGCGCCTCCGCTGCGATAAGAGCCCTGGCGAGGTCCGGCCTCGTAATCGGCCGGATCGAGGACGTAACGCCCATACCCCACGACATCATTAGGCCGCCCAGCGGCCGCAAAGGCAGGAGAGTCTAAATGGAGAAGAAGGACTGCCTAGTGGCTGTCTTCGGTTGCGGAGAGCCGCAGATCCAGCCCCGGGACGTTCTGAGACAGGCCAGGATAAAGAGCAGGAAACTCCTCCTAATAAGTACATGCGGCGAGGCGGCGAAGGCGCTTCCGCTAGTCAGGCAGATCGCCAGCGACAACATGGATTTCCCAGTGAGGCACTACCACAGGGTGGATCCCATGGAGGCTGTTGCCCTGGAGAACTGTGCCACGTACGAAATTTTAAACCTGTAAGTAACATATACACGTGATGAGGAGGCATTTACGGCCGTAGATGGCCGGCGCTGGAACAGCTGATATATAAACTCCCCTCCCAGCACCTCCACATTGATGAGAAAACACCGGCGAGCGGTGAGCGCGCTGAGCTACGCTGACCCACGACTAGATCGTTCTGCGAAGCCTCAGTGAAACAGTTTTGAAATGCGTGACGCCCACCCGCCTCCACGTCGTCGGCGGCTACGACGTCGCCGGCGCCAGCCAGGGGCCGCCCACAGCTCCCAGACCCCGCGGTTTAAAGTCTTATATAGGGAGGCCGGGGGTAGATTCGTGGAGGCTGTATTGAGCAGAACACTGCCAGACGGCAGAGTGGAGTGCCTGGCCTGCGCCAGGAGGTGCAGGTTGAGGGAGGGCCAGACGGGGTTCTGCGGCGTTAGGACTGTGAGAGGCGGCAGGCTGATGCTAGACGTCTACGGCTTAATATCGGCAATAGCGGTGGACCCCATTGAGAAGAAGCCGCTGACCCACTTCTACCCAGGCGCCATGGTGCTCTCCTTCTCCACCTTCGGGTGCAACTGGGCATGTCAATACTGCCAAAACTATGAGATAAGCCAGAGGAGGAGGGCGGAGGGCTTCGAGGTGACTCCGGAGCTGTTGGTCAAGCTGGCCGAGAGCTACGGCGCGCACGGCATCACGTATACATACAACGAGCCCATCATATTTATGGAGTTCGCCCACGACGTGGGGACCCTCGCCAGGTCCCGCGGCCTCTTCAACACCTTCGTCACAAACGGCTACATGACCCCCGAGGCTGTGAAGTACGCCAGCGAGTTTCTAGACGCCGCCACGGTGGACTTCAAGGGAAACGCAGACGAGAAGTTCCTAAGGAGATACGTACTCATCCAAGACGCGGAGCCCATCTTCGAGACCCTAGCCGAGATGAAGAGATACGGGATTTGGGTGGAGGTGACAGACCTCGTGGTGCCCCGCGTCGGCGACGACCTGGACAAGGCAAGAGCCCTCGTGAGGCGCGTCATAGACATACTAGGGCCCGACGTCCCCATACACTTCCTCCGCTTCCACCCCGACTACAAGATGATGGACCTACCCCCAACCCCCGTGGAGACCCTGGAGAGACACGTAGAAATGGCGAAGAGGGAGGGGGCGAGGTTCGCCTACGTGGGCAACGTCCCAGGCCACCGCTATGAACACACCTACTGCCCCGAGTGCGGCCGCGTAGTGATTAAGAGGAGGGGGTTCGACATACTTGAAATAAACCTAGAGGAGAAAGGAGGCGAGTACAGGTGTAAATTCTGCGGAGCCAAGATACCAATTAAGGGAAAGATTATGCCCACATGGCGCGACGAGTTTCGCTTCGTTTATGTACCAATTCACACCTTCGCCAGGTGGGCAAAGCGATAGTTTAAAATACAGTTTTTGAATAAACTACAAGTGCACAGGCTAAAACGGGTATTTTCAAGCGGTCTAGAGGAGATTAAGGAGAAGCTCGGGGAGCATGTCGCTCTGTCCCAAGAGTCGCTCCGCGTACTGCAGGAGGTGGCGTCCAGCCGCGGCCACGACAAGCCCCACGTAGACGAGGCGGTAAGGAAGATAACGGCGCTCGAGAGGGAGGGGGACGAAATTGTCAGAGAGCTGGTGGACAGGGTGGCCCAGGGCGCGGTGGTGCCCACAGTCACCAACGTGGTCCTCGTCCTCCTCGACAACGTCGACAACATCCTCGACATGATATACTTCGCCATGAAAGAGGTAAAGAGGGGCTACCACCTCTGGAAAAACGACGCCATCTTCTCAATAGTCTCCACAGAGCTGAAGGAGATGCTAGACCTCGTAAAATCGATGCTGGAGTACCTACACAACATGCTGAGGACCAGCGACGCCGAGGAGCTTAGACGCCACGCGCGGATCATAAGCTCCCTCGAGGAGGAAATCGACGAGATAAAGGAGGCGATCCTCGACAAGATATACAACCTGGAGCTAAACGCCGTGGAGTTCAACCACGTGGTGTCCCTAATATACACCGCCGACAAAATAGCCGACAACGTGCAAGACGCCGCCTACCACCTAGCCACAGTCATCACCTCGGTCTAATGGAGCTCTACGGCTTCGTCCTAGCCACCCTCCTAGTCTACAACAACTCCCTAGTGTTGCTGGGCCCAACAGCGTGGGGAAGCGGCATCGGGGCGAGAAAGGCCTTCGCCATAGCCGTAGCCGCCCAGCTACTCGGCGCGGCCACCAGCACAATGCCCAAGCTCAGCATAGGGACAGCCGAGTTTATATACATAGCGTCGCTCTACGCCGGCCTCTCCCTGGCGAAGATAAGCGTCCCCATCTCTATCCTAAGCTACTCAATCCACTTCCCCAAGCTGGAAGCCGCCGCCTTGTGGTTGCTCTCCCCCCTCCTCGCGGTGGCGACCTACATCTTCTGCAAAGCCGTGAGGATAGGCGGCGCCGCCGCGGCGCCGTCGCTATTCGCAGTGATGTACGTCTTCGGCTACAACAACGTCTCGCTCCTCGTCCACAGCCCCCTCGCGGCGGCCGCCGCGGTGGCCCTGGGGACCTACCTAGGGCTCGGCTACTCCAGGTGGGTCATGGAGCTGGCGGCCCTGAGGCCTAGAACCACCGCGGCCGTCAACGTCACAGTAGCCATGGCCGCGCTCCTGGGAATCCTCTTCTCCATACCCATATCCTTCACCCTAGTCGCCTACTCCTCCATGCTGGCCGCCTCATACAGCCAGAAGATGAGAGTGATAAAAATAGAGAAGTTCCTAAAGGCGTATATAGGCGTGCTGGCCGCGCTCGGGGCCTCCGCTATATTTCCCTATCTAAAACCACTACTTGCACCTCGGGCCTGACAAGCATCTTAAACTCCTCAGCCTCCCTCCTCGACGCCACGATAGAGCCGTAGTGCATCGGAATAGCCACCTTAGGCACAACCGCGTTTACGAACTCCGCCGCCTCCTGCGGAGTCATGACGTAAACCCCCGACACAGGCACAAACACCACGTCGGCCACGACCTGGCGGAACTCGGGCACGAAGTCGCTGTCGCCCGCGTGGAAAAGCCTCACCCCACCCCACTCCACGAGATAGGCAACCCTCCCGTCCTCCCTCGGGTGGAAAACCACCCCCCGCGCCGGATCCCTAAACTTGTTGAGGTTGTACGCAGGAAAGGCAGTGACCCTCGCCGGCCCCACCTCCCTCGACTCCCCCGGCGAAATCTCTAAAACATTCCGCGCCGCCTTGGAGACACAGGGCTTGGCGATCCTAGGCGCCACCACCACGGTAGACGGCTTAAGAACCCTCTGGATAGACGGCGGGTCGCAGTGGTCAAAATGCTCATGCGTCACCAGGATAACATCAGCCCTCGGCTCCCCCACCTGGAGCTGGTAGGGGTCGATATACAACACCGCCCCCTCACCCACCACCCTAAAAGAGTCGTGACCAAGCCAAGATATGGAGAGGCCACGGTAGGTAAAAGGCATGAAAAAAGTTTTGAATTATTTTATATAGTTTACCCCTCCCCCCTACTTCTTCTTGCCTAGCAGTCTGTATACTTTGATGCCGGTGTATGGGGATTTGGCTACTGCAAACATCATCGGCCCGCGGGCAGTCTGCTTCTCCACAACCTCGTAGTTATCCGTCTCAAACGCCTGCTTCGCCTTAATGTCATAGAACTTCAACTTCTGCTTCTTGCTCATGAAACGGGGAAACGCCCACATATTTAAACGGAACGATTAAAATAACCGCCACCCAGCCGGGGAAAACATATATATAACCAATATAATTATAACATGGAGCTGTGGCTGTTGGCGGCGCTGTATATAGCGTCGCTGGCGGCCTCTATATACCTCGTCCCCCGCCTCGCCGGGTCGCCCAGGTGGAGGCATGTCTTCTACGGCTCCATGGCCTTGATAGTAGCCGCCATAGCGCTCGCCGGCTTAGCCGTCGTGGCGCCCCTCCTATTCCCTGTGGTGTGGCTCACGCAAGCCCTCCTCGGGATTAGGGACTACCTAGTGGCCTTCGCCGTGCTGGCGGCCGCCTCGGCCTTCGCCATGTACATGGCCTCCCCCTACCTCATCAACATGTTCTTCTCCCCACGCCCAGATCCAGAGCTCCAGAAAATAGTCGACGCGGTCTCCGCGCGGCTCGGCGGCAGGGTGAAGGCCAAGGCCGTGGTCGTCGAGGGGCCGCCCAACGCCTTCGCCTACGGCAACTTCCACACCGGCAGATACGTGGCGGTCACCACCGGCCTCCTGGAGACAGCCAGCCGCGACGAGCTCGAGGCCGTAATCGGCCACGAACTCGGCCACCACATAAACAAAGACATGCCAATCATGACAGCGCTGGGCATACTCCCCTCCATTGCCTACTTCACCGGGGTAGCCGCGATACACCTAGGCCTCGCCGACGAAGAAAGACCATCACTCCTCGCGGTGATATACGGCGTCGTCATGATAGTGGTGTCCTTCGTCGTTCAGCTACTAGTCCTCTCCTTCAGCAGGCTGAGGGAGTACTACGCCGACATGCACGGAGCCAAAGCCGCCGGCAGGGAGGCAATGATGCGCGCCCTAGCCAAGATACACAAATACTACAGCCAAAACCCAGACGCCCTAGAAAAATCCCTAAAAACCACCGGCTTCAAAGCCCTCTTCATATACGCCCTCGTAAACGCCGCCGCCAACCCACTAATAGACATAACCCCCGACGAGATGAGACGCCTAATGAAGCAACCAACCTCACTCCTCGAGGAAATACTATCGTCACACCCACCAATACCCAAGAGACTAAACGTACTCGAAAATCTAGTTTTTCCCCACACTAGTTTTTTCACCC
>NZ_JBMFKV010000095.1:0-8234 GCF_049971835.1 Pyrobaculum sp. | reverse complement strand
CAGCCCCTGGCCCGGCTCTAGTGTAATTGTCCTGTCTGAGTTGTTGAACATCCACACCCTGGCGCGGCCCAGCACCAGCTTCAATGTCGGCATGGGGCTCCCAGCGTCCTCGCGGCCTCTGCGGCCGGCCCCGCCTTGCGGGGCACCCGCCTTGGAAAAAACATTGGTTTTACCCACCCCCCTGTTTTTTGCCCAGCTCATGCCCACCCATGCAGGGGGCTTTAAAAACCTGTTGCAAAACCTACAAATATATACGGCGTACATATGTACAAATTCTATAGACAACCGTGATTTATTGAAAAACAAGAAGGCGCGGGAGAGTCGGCAAAGGCCCCCCGCCCCCTCAACTAACCCTCCGGCACAGCGGCGGCTTGGTTATTCCAGCACCACGCCGACTGCTAAAACAGCTCGGGAAATCCCAACAGAACGCAAGTCGCCGTGCGCATGTCAAACACCTCCTTCACCGGCTGAAGAATTGGAGTTGACTGAGTATGTTAGGGTATGCGGTGGAGTCCTGGCCCCGCCTCTCAGTCTTCTAGCTACGGATCCTCCTCTCGGCGCCGGGGCGGCTTTACGTGTTTGTCTCTTCAGCTCTCGGCTGGGATCGGCCGTCAGTTCAGTCCTTCTAGACAGCGCGCCTCGTCTTGGTGTTGGTAGTATTGGTAAAGCGCCTGGGGGGTTGGCAACAGCTTGGCTGCGCCTCCCCCGGCGCAGAAGATCTCAACTACGCCGTCCCAGAGACATGCCCTTGAGGCGCGGCACCCGGCCTCCCCGGCCTTAGCCAAGGCGCACTCCAGCAGAGAAAGGCCGCCGCAGTCCACCTCCACAAACACATCCATGTAGTAGAGCCACACACCACCAAACATCTTTAAGTATTAAATATTGAGGGGGTGTGGTGGAGAGAATAGGCCCATCCGCCTACCGCGTCAAAATAGGCGACAAGACCGCGGAGGTACACCTCTTCGAGATAGGCGCCTTCATAGTGCTAGAAGACAAGACGGTGATAGAGTACGACGGGGAGAGGATATACGTCGACGGGAAGCCGACAGAGGACCAGCAGATAAAAGCCCTGGTGGAGGCGGTGCTGGGGGCTGTGAGGGCGTATCCGCACGGAAACTAGCTGATGAAGTTAAATAAGCAGGCGGAGTGAAGTATGTGAAGTGCCCCTACTGCGGTTCTGAAAGCGTGGAGGCGGTCAAGAGCTGGGATATGCCGAAGATGGGCTACCGCGTTACCCACTACCGGTGCAAAACATGCGGCGGCCTCTTCAACCACTACACAGGCAGGGGAAGGGAGTTCGTCCTAAGAGTAGGGCCTCGGGGGGTGAGGAGGTAAGCGTGTTCACCACCAGCCTCGATCAGTATCATTATACTATTACGTCCAGAGCGTGTCCTAATACCGTTAACGTGTGATGTAAGTTATATTATAAAGTACTTAGGTCGTTGATGTCCTCCACGCGTGAGGTTGCTGTTCAAGACAAACTCTACAAGCTGATCTATGAGTCTATCCGAAACGCTAGGTTCGACGGGGTAGAGCTGACTATAGAGAGAGAGTACCCAGTTGGCGATAACAAGAGGGCTGATCTGGCGATCATTGATAAAGAGACCAAAATGCCAATACTCATTATTGAGACAAAGAGGAAGTATGTAGAGGCTGGCACATTCAAGACGAACCCTAGGATACACCCGGTGAGTAGCTCTGTGCTCGGCCAAGCCCTCTGCTACGCCTATTTAATAAAGAGGGACCAGAAACTGCCGACGACGCCGCTATTCGCAACAGCAAATCCAGATGGCATATTCCTATTCCGGCCAGTTGAGAAGCCCGAGGAGTACATCGACGTAGAGGCTTGCGAGGAGTCCCGCTATGCGGACGTCCTCAAGCCAGGCGCGTTAAACGCCCTGGTAGACAGCTACAGGCTCGACATACTCAAGGTTAGGGAGGATGAAGTGCAGAAGATGCTTGAGACAAGCGTCAAGGTATGGAAAATGACTGTCAATTTGCAACAGGTCCAAATAGGCTTAGACAATTGGTTCATCGAGTACCTCAGAATCAACTTCATAGACGCGTTGATGAACTACGGAGCCGCAGAGTACATGAGGGCTGAGCTGGAGAAGAACAACAGGCAGAACAAATATTACGCCCTACTGGACAGGCTAGCCAGGGACAACGGCTACAAGAACGGGTTGGCGGACATTGTGGGCAGTAATTTGGAGAGGGTTGAGGACTTGGCTAGGATGATGCTTTACGTGCTCATGAACAAGATAATATTCTACAAAGTACTTGAGAAAAATTATCAACTGCCGAAACTACCCGAGTGCAAGTCGCCAGCCAAGTACCTGAAGGATTTGAGAGAGCGGTTCGAGGACGCAATCGCCAAGACCGAGGACTTCGAGGCGGTGTTCATAACAGGCCTCTACGACGAGATTAGGCTACCCGACGATCCAGCCATCTGCGACGTGTTCAACGACTTTAACAAGCTCCTCGATGAGGTGGACATACTGCAGATCGGCGACGTAATCGGCTACATATACGAGAGGCTGATACCGGCCGAGGAGAGGCACAGACTCGGCCAGTTCTACACGCCCCCCGCCGTGGCCAGGCTGATAGCGAGGTGGACAATCAGGAAATCCAGCGACAAGGTGCTCGACCCGGGGACCGGGTCTGGCACCTTCCTCACAGAGGCATACGCGAGGCTTTACCTCCTCAAGACGGGGAGGGATCTGCAGACGTCGAGGCCCTCGAAGGAGGTGCACGAGGCAATACTTAGCCAGCTTTATGGAATAGACATCAACGCATTTCCGCTACAGCTCACCGCAGTAAATCTCTCCATGAGAAACGTCAGGGCGCCTAGCACTCAGTTGAAACTTATCCACCAGGATTTTTTCGCCATCATGCCGAATCAACAGGTTTTGTTACCCTACAGGCTTGTCACAGCTAACAAAGTTGTTGACAAAAGCGAGGTGGTGCCCGGAGACTTCGACGCAGTTGTAGGCAATCCGCCCTACACGAGGTGGGTTGAGATACCCGATAGCACTCAAAACCTAATACTCAATACCCTCAGTAACGAGCTTCAGAGGTATGATTTAAGGCCGGATCCGCGCAGGGGAAGGGAGCCCGGCATCTATGTCTACTGGATTATGCACGCCACGAGGTTCCTTAAGGAAGGCGGCAGACTGGGGATGATAATCAGCAATATGTGGCTCCAGACGGACTACGGCGTCGAGTTCGGCAAATTCCTACTCGACAACTACAGGATAAGGGCTCTGATCGACGTCTCCTACAGGCTGTTCACCGCGCTGATATCCACGGTGATAGTTCTGGCCGAAAAAGACACGAGCAGAAACAAGGACAACGAGGTGTTGCTGGCGAGGGTGCCGCCGATAGACAGCAAGCTCAGCGATAGAGACGTGGAGAACAAGCTCTCAGAAATCCTTGACTGCATAGGTAGCGCCGTGGACGAAGACAGCTACGAATTCAACAAGGAGAAGCTCAGGGAGTGTCAGAAGCTGGGCGTGCGGTACCACTTCATAAAGCAGTCAGAAATCCCAAGAGACAGAAAGTGGATAAGCCTCTTCTTCGGCGGTGTTGAGGATGTAGTCAACAAGCTGGAGGAGCTGGCCAGCAAGGGTAAGCTGATGATCAGGGCTGGCGAGTGGTTTAAGCCCAGTAGAGGAAATAGTATATGGTCAATATGGGCTTTAGATAATGGGCGAAGGCCCGACCTGGGCGCCAAGGAGTTCTTCTACTTCAATGAGGATAAGGCCAAGAAGTGGGGGTTCACCCATATCTGCCATGAGGAAGACGTGAAGGGCCTCCACTGTTGCTTGGCGCCTGCAATAACTAGGTCTCAGTGGGTTAAGACCTTCATATTCACTAAGGATGATTGGGAGGGGCTTAGGGGCGGGGGTAAGAACGTATACCTATTCACGTGTCACAAGCCACGGAATCAACTAGAGCAAAGCGTGATGAAGTACGTGGAGTGGGGCGAAAGCGACGAGTGCAAAACCAAGATCATCAGAGCCAGGGGCGGTGGCAGAAGGTGTAGCGAGGCAATGACGTGTAAGATAAGGCAGGAGGTGGGGCCACCGCTTTTCTACGGCT
Source organism: Pyrobaculum sp. (assembly GCF_049971835.1). Classification (NCBI taxonomy): domain Archaea; kingdom Thermoproteati; phylum Thermoproteota; class Thermoprotei; order Thermoproteales; family Thermoproteaceae; genus Pyrobaculum; species Pyrobaculum sp. The sequence continues at coordinate 4,133 of NZ_JBMFKV010000095.1, read as the reverse complement.
GGTACGACCTAAGCGGCTACATACCCACGCCAATAATGGCTATATACCAAGCTGGATACCACCCGCAGTTCTTCTTGGTGAAAGTGCCCCTAGCTACATATCACGCCATCATCACGTTCATACCCAGGGTCAGGGTTAAGGTCGGCAACTGGGTCTTCGATCCGGTTAAGTGGAATAAGAAATATGGCAATATTATCGACGGCGTTAAGAGCGACGTCGAGCTCGACGAGGCCGAGGTCAAGGCTCTGCTGGCCTACCTGAACTCGACACTTAACTGGCTCTGGCTTGAGCGGAATGGCAGGAGGACTGGCGGCGGCATTCTAGCCCTTGAGGTCAACACCGCCGAGATGATGCCCATCCTTAACGTCAAGGCTTTGGATAGGGACGACGTCAACGAGCTGGCTAGGCTCTTTGACGAGCTTGAGGCAGAGGCCAGGAGGCTGATGGGCCTTAAGCCCGCTGGCGATCCTCCCGGCGAGGAGGAAGAGGAGGAGGTCGGCGGCGCCAAGCTTGAGATGTTTAAGAGGCTTAAGCCCAAGTTTCTGGAGATTGATAAAAAGATTGCTCAAGCGCTGGGCCTCGGCGTAGATGTGGAGGAGCTGTGGAGGTACGCGTGGGAGATGATGGAGAGGAGGGTAAAGGGAGCTGAAAGAATCGCGAGACCTGGAGCTAGGCCTCTTGAAAATCGGCAGGAGTCTTCTAGACGCCGTAGGAGAGGCGGGGGCTCTCCACCTGGTGTCGATCTTACAATGTTTTTCTAACACGCCCGCGGTTATACCCTCAGCAGAAATTCCCACCCCCTACCTGCGTAGTGGCTGAAGAGACCTCTACAATTACAACAGTCATGCGTTGCCCGGCGCCCCGCTTTCGGCGTTAGTTTTCTTATCGTTTGAATTCCGTATCGGTGGTTTTAGCTAGTGTGAAGTTATGTGACCGGAGGGGTGTCGTCGGAGGAGTGTATAAGGAGGGGGTTGCCGTGGTTTTTTCAACTACCCCGCCGCTTTGGTGTGGGATTTGGCTGTGTTGTAGAGGTGGGTGGGTCGAGGTGGGTGGTGGCGAGGTTTTCTAAAAGAGGCGTCGCGGGGCGTTACAAGATCTCCTTAGATTCTGTAGAGGATATTGAGAGAAGAGCGAGGAGGAGGGTTGAAAGGGGTGGGGGGATTCCCCAGCTTTTTGTAGATAGTTTACTAGAGCTGGCGGAGAGGTACAGTGTCGAGCTGGTCAGAGAGTGCGTCCAAGCGCAACGGGTCGGGGTGTATGCCGTGGAGCTGGGGAGGTGCCGTGAGTATGCGCTGATCGACGGCGTGAGGACGGATCCTTTTATCTGCGGCGGCGCTGAAGACGTTGGTAGATGCGTGGCAAGGATACAGCGTCATGTTGAGGCTGAGCTTCGGCGGAGGCGCCGCGAGGAGGAGAAACGCTCCGTGTACGAGTTTTTGTATAAAGCGTTGCGGAACAAGTGCCCCTCGTACATCTCGGCTCTTGGTGGAATTAAGGAATTGGAGGAGTTGATTAGGGACGAGGCAGGTCTCTCTAGGCTAAGCAAGTGGTGTGAATTTGAGGAGGTTTTAAGGCGTGTATTCCCCCCGGGACCTATCTGGCTTGTGAAAGGCTGGGTGTCGTGGTTAGAGCCCCCGGCATGGTGGCGCGTGTTGTTAGGCAGTGGCGTTATTTGTGTACAGATTGAGGTGGGGTGGGCTTACTGCTACGCCAATGATAAAATTGAAAAACTGCAGGTGGTAGAAGAGGGTGGAGAGATCTTAGCTTTTAAAGATAGGTGGGAGCTATGGTGGGGCACTGCAAAGAGACTACGACCTGCGGCACAAATTCACAGCGCCGAAATATCAGTAAATAAAGAGATATATAAGTAAGCTGACGGTGTCGATCATCTTAACGGCTGACGGCACGCGTCCTCCCGCCTCTCTCCGTCCTCGTCCACTTGAGGAGGCGCAGCTCCTGGGCCTTCTCCAGCACGTAGACGGCCTCCTCGCCGAAGGCCCTGTGCAGATCCCAGTACGACACCTCGCCGCCAAGCCCAACCGCGATTTTCACCGCGCGCCAGACCTTGCCCAGCTCTACGAAGTCCACGCATGGGCGGCATCTCCGCGTCTTAAGCCCATCGGTGAAGAATTAGGCGGGGGAGGGAGGTCTCCAAAACTCTTCAACATATGTAGTGCAGTAGCGTGGGCAAGAAGGCGGCCCCCATTCTGGAGGACGACGAGACGATAAGCGCCCCAGAGGGGGCAAACCCCCGGGGCTACTTGTTGCCTCGCGATAATGCGGAGAGGCTGGCTGTGTTTTGGGACGTCTCGCTTAATTCTTTCAACGTGCCTAAGTCTTTAAGCTCGTGGGGCGCGGTACATATACAGAAGAGGGCAGGTGGTAGCTGGCTAAGGGGGATCGGTTACCTTGCCTGGCGCCGCCGCCATACGTCCTATGTCATGTCGATTTTTCTGGCACGTACAAACAGCATATACCCCTGGTCTCTCAGTTGCCGCATCAAATGGCCATAGCGGCGGTGGTAGACGTAGAGCTGAACTCCGCTTTTCACAACCCTGTAGACTCTACCGACAATCGGCACGATTATGCCGTCAGGCGTCAACACCTCGACCTCCACCAAGTCTCCCTTGGAGGCGGGGCCCCCCTCAATATCTCCGTGGCCTAGTTTGATGTAGAGGAGCTGGTGCCCCCAGTTGTGCACCTCCGCCGCCTTTGCCTTAACCGTGAGGAAACCCTTTAAATACCCCGGTTTATCAAGCTGTGATGAATTTGCGGATGGCGGCGACTTCGTGACTGGAGTTGTCCCAGGTTGGGGGCTGTCTGAGCTCCTTGCCATGGATTGCCATGACGCCGGCTTTAAAAAACGGACCACGATGGTTGCGTGTGTACAACGCCGAGGGGGAAAAGGGCGGGGGGTTCGGCACAGAGGAGTATCTAAAGCCCAGCCTTTAGTAGACATCCGCCCAGGCGGAACTCCCCCATCGCGTTGGGAGGAGCTGGGTTGAGATCCGCGCGCTGTAGGAACTTCACCAGCGTCCTCACGTCGACGAAAATCCTCCTCCCGATCTCCACCACCTGCAGCTTCTTCCTGATAGGTGGTAGATAAAAGATTTTTATATTTCTAATTTTCGGACGACAGCGATAGGATTGAGGCGAGCGGGTATAGCTTCCGAGGTGCCTCTTTCTTACGGAACACCTACTCTAGAGCTTTTCGAAATGAGACATCCGAAAAAAGAGGAGTGCACAAGTTTATTACCTTTTTTGTTAAGAGTTAAAGGAGGGGGAGCAGAGGGGGAGGGGTGAGAAGAGAAAAAACAGACAGAGAAAAAATGTGAGAGTGCTTCGCTCCGGTCTGCTTCAGCGACTTTATTCTCACATGTCTCGACTTCAGCGTCCGTACACCTCATCTCGGCCAGCGCTTGGCCAGCGGCGCCGTATTTGTAACATTCGGCTAAAGGGCAGGTGCGCGGCGCGTGGTGGGTGTAACCAAGCTTCTTTACATTGGTAGTTGTTGATGGCCCATTTTAAGAAAGCTTGGTATGTGTTTAAGTACAGTGCGCCGAGTTCTTAAAGGCGGCGCCGAGAGAAAGCGAATTGAGGAGAGTAGAGTGACGAAAATAAGTGCCCCGGCCGGGATTTGAACCCGGGTCACGGGCTCGAGAGGCCCGCATCCTTGACCGGGCTAGACTACCGGCTGGAGCGGCCGGCAAGCCGCGGCTCCCCGATTCTTCGCCGGGGCTGAGTTGCCTATTTTGGTTATTTATAAGCTTTTTCTTGGCGCTCATCTGATGACTTGCAATTCGGCTGGGACGCAGTTCAAAAGATGCGTTATGCCTCACTATACTGACGTCTCTAGCGATACGGAAATTTTTACATAGTCGACACCTCTTCAACCGGATCGAGTAAGGGGGCGACTGCACACGGCGCTATCAGAAGAAACTGATGCTTTTTGGCTGTCCTCCGCTTAGTTCTATTCTGATGTAGTTGCTTTGTAGCTGGCCGAATTTGTTTTGTATCTGCCGGAGCCATGAGTTCACTACAGTTATTTTGTCAAGCGGGTATGTGAGCAGTATCACTGGGTTTTTGGTGTTGGTGGGGATTGTGTCTACGTAGTCTTCTGGGTTTATGGGTGT
>NZ_JBMFKV010000094.1:0-8234 GCF_049971835.1 Pyrobaculum sp. | reverse complement strand
CTCCGTACCTCATAAACATCCTAATGGCGGTGGGGGAGGTGTACAGTATTGTCACCCCGTAGCGCTCAATTATCGCCCACCACCTATCCGGCTGCGGGTAGTCGGGGGCGCCCTCGTATATGATCTCGGTGGCGCCCATGAGCAGAGGCCCAAGCACAATGTAGGAGTGGCCCGTGACCCAGCCGATGTCCGCCGTGCACCAGTAGATGTCGTCGTCTCTTATGTCGAAGACCCACTTCATGGTGGCGTATATGTGTACTGCCCAGCCGCCCGTGTCGTGGACAATGCCCTTGGGCTTGCCGGTGGTGCCAGATGTGTAGAGGATAAAGGACGGGTGCTCGCTCTCCACAGGCTCCGGCTCTATGTATATGTTCGGCGCGATTCCCTGCATCAAGCGGTTCCACCAGTAGTCCCTCCCCTCAGTCATTGGCACGTCCTTGAGGCCGAGGCGCGGGAACACAATTACGTTCTCCACCCCCGTCGCCTTCTCCAGAGCCGCGTCGACCACCTCCTTCAGCCTCACCACCTTACCCCTCCTCCAGAAGCCGTCTGCGGTTATGACTATGCGGGACTGCGAGTCGTTGATGCGCTCAGCCAGCGCATCCGCCGAGAAGCCGGAGAACACCACGTTTGTAATCGCGCCGATTCTCCACGCCGCTAACATGGCGATGGGGAGCTCCGGAACCATTGGCAGGTAGAGGGTAATCCTGTCCCCCTTCTTCACCCCGAAGTTGCACTTCAACATACAGGCCACGCGGTTCACCTCTCTGTAGAGGTCGTAGTACGTCAGCTTCCTCCTGTCTGTGGGGTAGCCGTTCTCGTCCACCGGCTCCCCCTCCCACTCGATGGCAAGCTTATTCTTCCTCCACGTCTTGACATGCCGATCCACCGCCAGGTAGGAGAGGTTCAGCTTACCGCCGACGAACCACTTGTAGAAAGGCGGATTTGAGGCATCAAGCACCTTATCCCACGGCTTGAACCACTCTAGCTCCTTAGCAACTCCCTCCCAAAACGCCTCTAGATTTTCGACGGTCTGTGCGTGGAATTTGTGGTATGCGTCAATAGGCGTGAATTTACTTCTCCACTTATCGTTTATTATCTTCTCCTCAAAGGGTAGTTCAGTCTCACCTAATCCCTTTAGAGACATTAGAGGCTGAAACTCACGCATATATAAACATATCCGAAATTATAATTTAGTTATAATTAAGAGTGTATTAAATTTAAAATTTAAGAATACGGAAAAAGCCAAAATTACTCATAGTTTTCAAAATCTCCAGAGTGTATTTAAAGAACTTATTGTTTATCATCGAAAAATATACAAGACTTTTTAATTGGAAAAAAGATAATCCATGATTTAGTTAAGCGTCAGTGGAACAGTCGGTGTTTTTCGTTAAATGCCTAAAATGTCTACCGCCTTCAACGTATCGTTCAATAGAGCCATGGAGGTCTCCGCCCTCCCCGCCCCCTTGCCCTTTACCAACACCGTGTTCACCTCTGTCGTAATCTCCACCGCGTTCATTGTATAGTCTGCGTGGAGGGGGTCGTCCGGCGCCAGTCTAACCGGCTCCACCGATGCGCGCCCCCCGGCGAGGTCCAGCTGGGCGAGGTACCGCGTCACCGGGCCCCTGGGCTCTAGAGGCTTTCTCTCCACATCTCTCAACGCCATGCCGCGCCCCAGGGTGTTGGCTATAATCACGAGCTTCGCCGCGGGGTCCACGCCCTCTAAGTCCAGCCTGGGGTCGGGCTCCAAGATCCCCATCTCCCTCGCCTCCCTAACCGCCTCCTCGAAAGACACGCCGTCTTTGTATACCCTCGTCATTATGTAGTTAGTGCTACCGTTTAGAATGCCCCTAACCCGGATCACCCTCTGCGGCGGGAGACCCCTCAGCAGATCCACCAGCGGCGTCCCCGCCATCACGGTGGCCTTGTAGAAGAGCCGCTTGTGGGCCACCTCGCCGAAGGCCAAAGCCAAGGGGGCTTTGTTTGCGGTGACCACCGCCAGTCCCCTCGACAACGCCTTTTTGTACAGGGAGAGGGAGGGTTCCCCGGTGTCGTAGTTAGGCGCCGAGACGTCCACCACCACTTGGCACACTTCCAGCGCCTCGTCCAGCGACGCCAGCCCGCCGACGCCGCTTTTAGACACGCCGCCTCTGGGCGTCGAGAGGAGGGCCTTCACCTCCTCCCATGTGAAGCCATCTTTCTTAACCACGCCGCCCCCGCTGTCGAATACACCGCAGAGCTTCAGGCCGGTTCTCTGGTAGAGGAGCTCTGCATATGTCCTCCCCACGCCTCCGAAGCCGAACAGCAGGATCATGTGGCTACAGCTTCTAAGGATTTATGAGTATTTGTACCACTTTCTGCTCTCCGGGCGTCTCGGGGGTCACGGGGCCCCGAGGCGCCGATGGCCCCTCGGGGAGGGGGCCGCCCGGAGGGTTGGCGCCGCCCCTTTGGCAGAGCGTTTTGAAGGCGGCTTCGCCTCCGTTGCCCCCACGGAGACGGGGCGGGCTTCTGCAAGCCCATGTGTCTAGAAACACACCTCCTATTTACGAATTAACGACGGCGTGGGTGCGGTCACGCTGGTTGCGCCTTCATTAGTTCTAATATTGATTTGGAACTGGAATTGCGCTTCCCTCTTTCAACTACCACGGCGCGTGGGCAGTTTTAAATCTGCCAGACGCCGCAGAAACACGCCAGACGTTTTCCTGAATCAGGAAAAACGTACGACGAAAGGTCAGGATGAATGTAGAGGGGAGGGTTGAAAGCCGGAGTTGCGCCGTGTTCTTTCTAATTTGGAACTGGCCTCGGCGCCTTCTCCGTCCTCTAGGCGGCTTACTTGATGAGGGTTGGCAGTACTACGATGGCCACTGTGAGGTTGGCGATGATAACCAGTGTGATGGCTATGTAAGGTAGTTGCGCTGGTGTATGAAGTAGAGGAGGTTTGTGAATATCATGGCCACGGGGGTTGCTATTAGGACTACCAGGCCGAGGAGTATGATGTCGAGGCCGTTGAGCTCCTCGGCGCCTTTAATCAGCTGTGGGGCGCCTACCACCGAGGTGTTGAAGGGTGACCTAAGCGTGGAGAGCTTGTCGAGTATGTGGGTGGCTGGGGGCTTAACCGCGAGGAGGGTCAGCCCCGCGATTATGAGGGCGACGCTGGTCAAGACGCCTCAAGTTCGCCCTCTCGTTTCTCGTCACGTCCGTCCTAGTCACGGGGGCTTCGGTTGAGGAGCATGAAGAATACGCCGAGGCCAGCGACGGTAAGCCGCTCCCGGAGCACCAACTGGGGACACTCGTCGAGCTGTGGAGAAGGCACGGGGGACTCGTGTCAGAAGCATCCTCCCCTGCCCCTTCTCTATCAAGATCTTCCCGGGCTCCTGCTCCAGTATGTTGAAGATGAACATTATGGAGTCGTAGGTAGCCTTAAGAGCAGCCCTCCCCTCATCTAGAACCTGCACCTCCGGCCCCAGCGCGGCGCCCATACCTCTCTCATCTTGAAGAAATGCGCCGCCGCCCTCTTCACCTCCTCCCTAGGCGGCTTGTGGAGCTGGACAAAATTGGGCCTCTTGCCCAGCCTCTCTGCGGATCTCCTTAAGGCGAGCTCTGGATACTTGGCGTCGTGGTGGCTGGCCGGCCTCTCCGGGCTCGAGTAAAAGTCGTACCCCCACCTTGGTCGCTACGTAGACGTCCTCCCTAATAGAGTTTTTTCCTCAAAGAATATTCATTTAAGGAGGATGGGGATTATAAATATAGCGAATAATAAATTAAACAAGACGATAGTAGTTATCGCTACGTAGATATAGTTCCGCTCCTTCGCAAACTGTATAAGGCCCATGACGACCCTCAAGACAGGCGTCACAATTAGCACGATTAAGCCCAGCAGTATCATGTCGAGGCCGTTGAGCGCGGCGCTCCCCGAGAGGACTTGCGTTGGGCTTATCGACGAGGTGTTGATGAGAGAGCGCGGGTTGGACAGCTGTTGCAGTATGTGCGGCGCAGGTGGCTTCACGACCAGCAGGGCGACGCCCGCCGCTATCAGGACTATGCTGATTATCACGCCGATCCTCAAGGTGTACCCGATTACGTCTTCGAGATCCATATCACGGATAGAGGCCCAGCCCTCTTAACAACATCTGGATGCCTAATATGGCCAGTATCGCCATGAAGATGTAGCGTATGGTCACGTTCCTGAGCTTCAGAAGCACCTTGCTCCCTAGGAAAGATCCGGCGAGGACGCCTATGGCCGTCGCGGCGGCGAAGTATGGCTGTATGTAGCCGAGGTGCCAGTAGATGGAGCTACCGGTGGCCGCCGTGACGCCGATCATGAAGTTGCTCGTGGTAGTCGAGACCTTCATGGGGAGGTTCATGGCCCAGTCCATGGCCAGCACCTTGAGAGCCCCGCTACCGATGCCCAGCAACCCCGAGATGACGCCGGCGGCGAACATAATCAGCTCGCCGAGCCACCACCTCACCCCGTGGTAGTCGACCTCTCTGCCGAGCGCCGGATCGTAGTAGCGGCCGTATAGCTGTAGCCACTTGGTCCACCTATCGGGCGGCTTGGGCTTCGGGAGCTCGAGCTTGGAGCGGGTTATCTGAGTGTAGATAGAGCTGAGGAGGACTATGCCGAATATCGCGTAGATGACGTGTTGGAGGTTGTGGGCGTAGACCCAGGCGGCTGTCAGAGAGCCCACTATGGAGCCGCTGGTGGTCGCCATCTCCAGCGACATGCCTATCCTCACGTTGGTCACCCTATCGCGGAGGTAGGCGGATCCGGCCCCGCTCGACGTGGCGATCGTCGAGATCAAGCTGGCTCCAGCCGCGTATTGTATCGGTATCCCTATAAAAAGCACGTAGATAGGCACGAGGAACGTGGCGCCGCCTAGGCCCGTCAACGAGCCCATGAAGCCAGCCGCCATGCTGGTCAGAGCCAGCACGAGGAAGAGTAGCAAGGCGTCGAGCACGGCCCTTCCAGTTCCCCTAAATAAAAACTTTGTTCACGGGGGAGCATTTATATAACTAAATCAACGCCCATAAATGGAGACGGTAGAGCTTCTCTAAGAGGTAGGGGTCAAGCTCATAGACGAAGTCATGCCGAGGTACGACAGGATGGCCAAGGCGTGGGGCATCCTCACATCTGACGAGGAGATAGAGGCGTACCTAGAGATGTCTAACGTCTTCACAGTCAAGCGCCTTCACTAAAACGACCACGAGCCTGTCCACTCGTGGATAGTGGCGGGGAGCGCCGTGGCGATATACAAGGTCCTCTACGGGGGCTTCAAGCCGAGCGTGATTAAGAACGGTGTCGGCGATCTGGAGGACTCCCTCGTGGTGATCCTGATGGGGGCCTACCTCCACGATATAGGCAAAGCCGTAGCCACGTCGTCCACCTATCGGGCGGCTTCGGGTTGGGGAGTTCGTACCTTGCCCTCGCCACCTGTGTGTAAATGGAGCCTAGGGTCACCACCCCGAACACTATGTATATGACGTGTTAGAGGCCGTGGCTGTAGACCCACGAGGCAAGGAGCGCACCGACTATGGAGCCGCTTGTTGTGGCGGTGAGTAGCGACATCCCAATCCTCATATTTGACACGCGGTCTCTTATATACGCCGAGGCAGAGCCGCTGGAGGTGGCCACCGTGGAGATGAGGCTCACCCCCGCCGCGTATTGAATAGGCATCCCGATGAAGAGCACGTAGATGGGGATTAGGAACGTGGCGCCGCCGAGTTCCGTCAGGGCACCCATGAAGCCTGCGGCCAGCCCCGACGTCACCAATACCAGAGACAGGGTCAGTACGCCCAGCACATCTACCTCTGGAGATGACTTAAAAATTTAGAGGGCGTTAGACGCCGTATTTCTTCTTCAGCTCCTCCAGAACGGCGATCCACTTGTCGTGCTCATTCTCCCTCTCGATCTCCTCTACGGACTTAGAGGCGGGCACCTCGGCAGCTGTGGACTCCAGCATGGGGAACAAGACGTTGTTCTCCTTGTCGATGTGTTGCACGAGGTGCTCGATGTAGAGCTTGGCGTAGTCCACCAGCTCCGCCAGGACGCTGCGGTCCCCCTCCCTCCACGCCCGGTGGAGCTCCTCCATCATCCCCGCCACGCCGTGTTCCGACACCATGACGTAGATGGAACCGCCTGTGAAGGGGAAGCCGGAGCGGTTCGCCCCCTGGAAGGGGATGTACTACTCCACCCCGTGGTGGCACGCGTCTACAAACCTCTGCGCAAACTGCACCAGCTTCAAAACGTCGTCTGGGTCGGGGCTGGGGCTAGACAACACTCTCTCCAGAAGCTGAAGCGCCTCTAGAATCTTGTCGTGGTGTTCTCTCAACACGCCGGTGACGTACTTAACCCTCACCCTAACCATGGAGGAAGACGCGCATGCCACAGTTCAATATTGAAGTTAACCAGATTAGCCAGTACGCTTATATACAAACGCGCGGCCCCCCAGGACTCAGACATAGGCTAGAAGTGGCCGTTCTGCAGACTCCGTGTGGCACATTGCAAGCATCTCACAGACGTCGCTACGGGTCTGCGGCCCCCCTCTCCTTCAGCTTGGTGTGGAGCGTGGTGAGTATTCTCAGCACCTCTCGGTAGCCGCGCGAGGCCAGGATTTTCTCGACCTTCTCCACGTCTATGGCTCCGTACTGATGCACTACTATGTTTCTAAACCTGATCATCTTTTTCAACAGACGGGCGTCTTGCTCCCCCAGGAGGCCCTCTCTGTGGAGCACGTCGACGCACCGCAGGGGCGTCTCTACAGACCTCCCGAGTATAGAGCAGGTGTGTAGGAGGTAGTCTATGGCGGCTTGTGCGTGTACCTGAAGGGCGTGGAGGACGCCGTACAGCTCAAAGGCGTCGTCAAGGGCCACTCCTCTATCCACCGCCTCGTCTAGTAGCTTGACATGGGCCGCCACAGCCTCGATGAGTCTATCGTGGAGCATTGCCCAGAACACGGCTGAGCAACGTCTCAGTGTAGCCGAGCTTCTCCCGGGATAGGAAGAAGTCGTAACAAATCCCCACGGCCCTCACCAGCATCTCCCGCCCCACCTCATCTTGGTACAGCAAAACCCCAGTCCTCAATGCCTCGTGTAGCAGGAAGCAGTTCGCGTCGCCCGGGTCGTCGACGACATAGACGTCCGCCTCGGCGTCCGCCGCCTCCTCCACAGCCTCCATGACCCTCAAGGCGACCTCCTCGCCGTCGGAGCCGGGGTCGGCGAAGACCACCAAATCCACGTCCCGCGGGTTCTCCCTTCTCAGCGCCGAGCCGAACAGCAGAACTAGCCGAGCTCCCAGCTCCCCCCATCTCACTCCCTCTAGACGACGCGCCACGTACAGACACAACACAGGAGATATATGTTTTGACGACGTTTAAGCCGGCAGAGACTTAAAACCACACCCCGCGGAGCGGCGGCTGTCCCCGCCCCAGAAATTGAGGTATCGGATAACGGAAGCTTGGAGGTATTTCAAGCCTGTCGCGGAGCGGCTGGAACCCCCCGGCCAGTCAACCTCGTCTAAACGCCGTAGGTGTGGAGCGTATTGTCGGGTGGCCATACGGCACCGATGGCGCGGAGAACCACCAGATCCTCCACTTCGCTTTACTCAAGTAGAGGCAGGTGTGGTAGTTGGAGCTGGGCTACACGCTCAGAGGGTTAACCGCGGCGTGGACAGCCAGGTCCTCAGCAACGCTCTTTACGGCGGAGCCCCAGTGACCAGTAGCATGGTGCAAGGAGGCCCGGCGGATAGAAACAGACAAGTAATCGTTAGGCCGTCGATCTCGCGCCCTTGTTTAGCCTTTTAATTTAGGGTTTATGACTATGTGTGGAGCTGTCGAAGCCGTGGCTTGATTTAGAGGGGTATAAAAAGACGCGGATGCTGGAGGCTGAATACGAGGCTGAGCTGGCAGAGAGGTTTCTCCGACAAAACCTTGTTAGAAACGCCGCCGGCAAGGCGTTCCAGGCTTGGAAGGCCTTGCTGGGCGCCATGCTTGCCGACAAGGTGGCGGAGCTGGAGCGGCTCTACCCAGGTTCCGTGGAGATTAGAGAGGGGAGGAGGGTTAAAAAGGCCTATTGGATACTCGCCTTAGTCCCCACCACTTTGATGAAGGAGCTCTCGCAGTTGTTAGGCCGCGAGGCTACTCTCGCCACATCTCTAGCCCTCCAAATACACCAGTACCAATACAACGGGCCGGATAGAGAGGGAGTTTTAAGCCCCTACCGCAACGAGGAATCGGCTA
>NZ_JBMFKV010000093.1:0-8269 GCF_049971835.1 Pyrobaculum sp. | reverse complement strand
CGGGGAAGGGCTGGCCCAGCCCCACCTTGACGCCGGCGACTACATGTGTCTTGCCTAGCCTAACCTCGGCGAAGCCGTCGGCGGTCTTCACAACGCCGGTTTTTATCTCCACATCTCTTATCTGGTCAGACCCCCTCCCGTCTATCCTGTACTTGGTGGCGAGGAGTTTTCTGATCTGCTCCCGCCTGAGGTATGAGATAAACCGCTTCCCGTAGGGGCTTATCGACGCCATGCTACCTCCCGTATATCTCCTCGGCGACTGACATGTATTTAGTCTTCAACGCGTCTCTTGCTATTTGGTAGACGTGCTCCGCGCCTCTCACGGCGAGGTTGAGCGCTTGGAGGAACGCCTCTCTTGTCCACGCCCCGTCTAGCTGGAGGAGGGTGAATCTCTTTAGGTTGGGCATGTAGCCCACGGGAAGGTCCCCCTCGCCGTATTGATCCTCGAGCCCGTTGAGGTCTAGCACCACGGTGCCGTCGACAAGCCCTACCGATACGCCTATTACCAAGTCTCTCATGTATATGCCGGCGTCTGCCAGCGCCAGCGACGCCGCCGTTAGTGAGGCCACTCTGGTGGATCCGTCTGCCTGTAGTATTTCGACGAAGACGTCGATCCTCGACCTGGGGTACTGCTCCAGCACTATGGCTGGCTCAAGCGCCTCCCTCAACACCTTGCTAATCTCTATCTCGCGCCTGCTGGGGGTGGGGCTCTTCCTCTCGTCCTTGGTGCTGAAGGGGGCCATGTGGTACCTGACGCGCATAACCCCGCGGTCGGGGAGCGAGAGGTGTCTGGGGTGCATCTCCCGCGGGCCGTACACGGCGGCCACGGCGGTGGTGGTGCCGTAGGAAACCATGGCTGAGCCGTCGGCGTTGCTCACGACCCCCACGGAGATCTTCACCTCCCTCATCTGGTCGGGCGCCCTCCCGTCCGCCCTCACGCCGTTTTGAAGTAAAGGTACAGGCGGCTTCTTCATACGGCGCCTTGTTGCCTCTGCGTTTTATATTTTTCTACCTCCGCCCTTATCCTGTCTGTGAGGCCCATGACGTGGCTCTCCGCCTCGATCTTCCTGACAAGCGTAGCCAGAAACACCTCGTCTCTTGTATCTCTACACCTTATCCACACCCTGCCGTTCTGCCCGACTATTATGTCGCACCCCACCTCCATCAACGTGTTGAGCATGCTACCCCTCTTTCCGATTAGCCGCGGGACTTTTACAGGAGTTATTTCCACGACCGTCCCGCTCTCCACCTTGCCGACGCGCTCCTCCTTCAGCGTGAGGATTATGGGATACTCATCTGTTAAATCGACGTCCTTGACCTTGGCAATTACCACGTCTCCTATGTTGAGGAAGGTTGTCAGCGGCGTGGTCTCGAGATCTACGTGTCTATGCAACGCCTCGCTTACGGGGAGGTAGGCGGGCATGAAGGACCTCACGTCGATCTCCCAGCCAGTGGCTAAGACGTCTGTAACGTAGCCCACCACGACGTCTCCCTTCTTCGGCTTGTACGTCCCCTCGAGCGGGACCACAACCACGCCGTCCTCCCGAAACTCCACAAGGCCAACCACTAGACTTCTGTACCTACCGTTGTCCACATACACCGGCCCCTCGACTTTGCTGTCTGTCGTGGCTATTACATCACCTGGAAATATCAACTGGCGTGGGGTTACGAAGTACATTAGTATACTATTTCGAGGATTTTGATATCGGCGTCGCCGTGAGTTACGTCGTTTACCCTGGCAATCAAGACGTCTTGCAGACCTGCGGGTAGCTCTAGTACCGCCTCCCACGAGCCGTCGGATCTGTACCTCTCGTTTACTATCCTAGCCATTTTAGCCACCAGCCCCTTTACCTTCTGGGCGTAGGCCGAGGAGATTGATAGGGCTATCCTAGCCGTAGCTATCTTTATTGGGATTATTCTCTGTATCTCCTTTAAGATCTCCTGCACCTGCTCCTCGGCGGACTTAAATGGGTCGATAGATACCCGGGCTTGCTCTAGGGCGTTTTCCACTCTCTGTGGGGGGACCGGCGTCTTCGTCCTCACATCTATACAGTTGCGGGATATCCACTCAATTATCTGCCTCTTCTTATCCTCAATAAGCTTCCTCCTCTGCTCGGCGGTGAGTGGTATCTCGCCCTCTTTTATAATAATCTCGGCGATCTTCCTCACGTCGGAGGTGCCGAACACCTTTCTCAACGCCTGCTCCGAGGCACGTAGCCCCTTCTTGGCGTCTTTGTATATCTCTTCGTGAACCAGCACCTTGTCTATCCCAAGGGGCTTCCCCATCTTTAGCTCCAGCGCCGCGTCTGGATCTATCAATATCTCGAAGTGCTCTCCCCCCTTCTCCAGCTTCGCAACGGCGACTTTTTTAGTCATCGCCTTGTTCTCTAGACGTGTTTATAATCTTTAGGCCCTAGGCACTTCGCCAGCTCAATAACCTTAGTCGCCACGTCGACTGCGTCGATGCCGAAGATGTAGGCGTTAGGCTCAATGCCGCTACCTCCCATGTCGTACACGACGTCGTAGATCCCTTTCTGAAACGCCGCCGTCACGTTGGCGACGATCTCCTCCTCACTGTTGCTAGGCCCTACCTCGGCCACAGAAAACACTTTCCCCGCGCAGTCTCTAGCGACGTACGCCACGTTGGC
The DNA here is from genome assembly GCF_049971835.1 of Pyrobaculum sp. NCBI lineage: Archaea > Thermoproteati > Thermoproteota > Thermoprotei > Thermoproteales > Thermoproteaceae > Pyrobaculum > Pyrobaculum sp. The sequence continues at coordinate 5,621 of NZ_JBMFKV010000093.1, read as the reverse complement.
CACGGCCTTTATCTCTGGGTGTAGCTTATTCACCTCACTTACTAAATTTATTAAGAAGCGGGAGGCTCCTGGTCTAGGCCTCCCCCGCGCCATGATCTGGGCGCCCTCTACGTAGATCCTGCCCGGGTACCCGACGCCGCCCTCGGGGCCCAGCTCTACTATGTTCATCAACACCTTGGGCACCAGTCTGTAGCAGTCTCTACACCTCCTCAGGAGGTCGAAGGCCATCTCCACCCTCTTTGCCGTCTCTGTATACACCTGGAGATCTCTACATATTTCGCAGTTACCCAGCTCCGGATACGCAGATCTGTGGAGGGGACACAGCCGTAGCGAGGAGAGGAGCCCCACCGAGTAGTTGTTTACATATCGCAGAAACTCCTCCACACTTGCGTACTCCACCAAGGTTGTCAAAGTCCTGAGCAGGCGCTGGAGCTCCTGCCTCTCTAATACCTTTAGCAACTTCTCTTCGTAGAGATGTTTGGGATTTTTGAGATATGAGCTAACTGCTGGTTGCGAAATTCCCAGCAACTGGCCTATACGGCTCTGGGAGTACCCCCTCTCGGCGAGTTGGTGCGCTACCAGCCCCTTCAGGGGCGTCACCACGACCTCAACGACGAACTCTAAGGGCAACACAATACGACATTTTTAATACAATTATAGATTTTCGCTTGATGGTGGACTATGTAGAGGTCGAGATACGCGGCAGGAAGGCGGCTGTGCGCCTCGCCAGCGCGACTTTTATAACGGGGACAGGTAAGTCGACCTTTATCGAGATTATGTATAGAGTTTTGTCCAGCGTGGGTAAAAAACTGCCGAGGGTGGGAGGGGTGTGGAGCTTCTACGCGCAGAGGGGGGATGTGGCTTATTTAATCACGGCGGGCAGAGGCCGTGTAAGACAGTCTGTAGCTGTGGGAGGTGAGGAGTTGGTGTTTGAGTACATCCCCTCAAAAGGCGTACATCGGATAGTGAAGCCTATAAACATGTCAGTAGCTGATGCCGACGTCGTCATCCCGCTGGTTAGGGCTGAGGAGCATGTGTCGATGGTGGCAGATGAGGATATCGAGAGGTTTAACTCCATGCTGGCAACAGCCAGGAAGGCCCTCGGCGTCAAGATACAGCTTCTAGGCCCCTACATAGCCCCCAGGTCTGTGGTAGACGCCGAGGTTAAGAACGTGAATTTACTTGAACGCCATGGACGTAATTTAGCTGCCGTCTTGTCTAATCTAGCGCTTTATAGACCCACGGCGTATGACTCGATAAGGGCCGTCCTCAGGAAGGTGGGCTTCACGGTGTCTGTGGGCTTGGCTAAGCCCGGCAAGATCGGCGCCTTTGTTGCTACTGGCACCTTGAAGATGCCGCTGGGAAAGGCGCCGTGTTCTGTAAAGAGCCTTCTCGCCCTCGCCGTGGCGCTGGAGCTAAAGCCCGACATTCTCGTAGTGGATAACCTAGACTACTGCCTGACGCCCAGCGTAGCGGAGGCGCTCACCTCAATACTTAGACAGAGACCAACTAAATTGGTGGCAGAGGTACATCACAGAGATGTGGTTGACTGGATTGGAGTACCTGACAAGGCCATAGTTGAAATTAGGCTGTAAACGTATACTACACGTAAACTTTGTTTTATGCAACTAGGTTTTTCAACTCGTCGAGAATCCTCAGAAGCTCCTTTAATTCTTCTATTTCTTGCCGAGCCATCTGCTCCGCCCCATGTATAACCTCTTTCGAGGGCCCCCCCACCTCCAGTTCGAAGATTACGTAGTTTACTATAGACCTGGCCCCGGCGCCTTCTAGCCTGTTTGCCACCTCTCTGAGTCTCTTTACTACATCTTCAGGTAGGTATTCCATATGGAGGTTTTTAGCTATCTTTTTAACGCTTCTCTCATCGAGAGAAGAAAACTCCTCATATCGTCGACGGCCAGCGCCCTCCCCCGCACCTCCACGTAGACCACATCGTCGCTGTGGGAAATCTTCAAGACGCCCCTATACGCATACTGTTTGTCAAATTTTGCATATAGCCTAGTCCCCTCTATACCTGAAAGCATTATTAAAAACTCGATATCGTCAAGCCTCGCCACGATGGACTTCAAGGCTTCCAACGCCTCGCAGTCCTCTAGCCTGACTTGTACTATATTAATGACATTGCCGTGGTGGCCTTTGGCGACTGTCGCGACGTAGCGTCCAGAAACCACGTTTTTAAGTGCTTGTATTACCCTGTCGGGGTCTTCCGTGGCGTGTATGTAGACCCTGGCGTGGAGGAGGGAAACTGGACATGACATGTGTGATACGTGTTGAAACGTATTTAAACCGCTCTGGAGGTGGGCCCGTGAGTGTGTATGTTCTTCAAAGCAGTGATGTGTCTCTTGAGTGCGACATGGAGTACGGCGCTGGCAAGGAAGTCGTGTGTATTGTGAGAGGCGTGGCACAGGAGTGTGTAGAGGGGGCAGTTAAGAGGAGTAGCTACGCCGACTATATGAAAGTCGTGAGGGGGGATGCGACTATGCTGTACATCTCGACGTCGGTATTTAAGGTTGGTAAGACACCGGGGGAGTTGGTGAAGGAGCTTTTCGTATTGCTACGGCTGTGTTAACTCTTTTTAAGTAAGCCTAGCTTAGCCAGCAACGTGGCCACGTCGTCTTGACTCAACTTCTTAACCTTTTTCTCGTCTATAGTTGCATAAGCCACCTCGATGTTGGCGCTGTCTGAGATCTCTACGGCAGACGCCAGCGCCTTCACGGCCAGCTCAACGCAGTCGCCCATTTCTAAGTCGAATTTGTAGTTCTTCTCTAGGTACTCGGTGATTGTGCCCGACTCCGCGCCTATGGCTACGGCGAAGTAGCCTATGTATACTCCTGAGGGGTCTGTCTGGTACAGCCTCGCGCCGTGTCTGTCTATGCCGGCGATTAGGAGGGCGACGCCGAAGGGCCTCGCGCCGCCGAACTGTGTGTACTGTTGCTTCAGGTTACACACAGCCTTTGTCAAAAACTCGACGTCGATAGGCTCGTCGTAAATAAACCGGTGGCTCAGCGCCACGTCGCGGGCGTAGTCTATTAGTATCCGCGCATCGGCGAGGAGGCCGGAGGGAGACGCCGCGACGTGGTCGTCAATTAGATAAATCTTGTCTAGCGACGACGAGTCGAAAAGTGCCGATATTTTCCTTTTCTCTGCGGCGAGCACGACGCCGGATTTACATTTAACCCCCACTGTGGGCCACCCTCTTTTTACAGCCTCGCCAGCGTACTCAACCTGGTAGATTTTACCCTCAGGAGAGAAGATGGTTATTGCTCTATCGTAGCCAGCCATTGCAGGCGGAAACATGCACGCACTGAGATTGTGGTTTTATAAATATAATGACCCAGGGGGATGTCGCGCAGTCTAAAATAGGGCGGCCTAGCGGCGTGCAGTCTCTGTGAATAGCCGCATGTCAGAGGGGCCGGCGTTAAACTTTTAATAATTCACCATGTGGCTCGTCGTGACCTCAATGTACGCTTACGAGGCTCTGCCGGTGGCTGAGTGGTTCCGTAGGAACCGGGAGCTGGCGGGTTTTCACAACCCGACCAGGGCGCTGTACCAGACAATAAGGGAGTTGACGGAGAATTCTCTTGACGCCACGGAGACGTATGGCATACTCCCCACTATACTACTAAGGGTTAACGTAGAGGATGAGCAGAAGGGGTGGGTGTCTGTGTACGCAGAAGACAACGGTATTGGGATACCTGGCAACGAGATCCCAAATGTCTTTGGCCGGGTTTTCTATAGTAGCAAATACCGCATTAAGCAACACAGAGGGGTCTTCGGCCTAGGTCTCAAGATGGTGGTGCTGTACGCCCAGAGCACTACAAACAAGCCGGTTCTAGTGAGATCGGCTACGCTGAAATCCGACAAGATTTTTGAATATCAAATAATGATAGATACCAATAGCAACAGCCCCATTATCCTCGACAAGAGGGAGTATCCGAATAAGTACAGGTGGCACGGCACTGCGGTAAAGGTGTATCTAGAGGGTAACTGGCTAGCCTCCAAAAAGCGTATTGAGGACTATCTAAGGAGAACCGCTATAATTGCCCCCTACGCCGAGATCATCTTCAAAGGGCCTGATTTAGAGCTGTGGCTAAAGAGGAGGACTACCAAACTGCCGCCGGCTCCCAAGGAGGGTCTTCCTCACCCGAGAAGTGTTGACGTCGATACATTAAAGCAGATGATTCAGGAAAGCAGAGGGCTGACGTTGCAGGAATTCCTAATGGAGAACTTCGACGCCGTGGGCGAGGGCACCGCCAAGGCCTTTCTGGAGTGGGCGGGGTTTAACCCAAATATGAAGGTGAGGGCGCTTACACCCGAGGAGTTGGTGAGGCTTGTGGAGAAGATGAAGCAGTACGAGGGGTGGCGGAGACCGCGCTCCGACTGGCTCTCCCCAGCCGGTGCGGAGCTTCTGGAGATAGGCGCCAAGGCCATACTGGGCGCGGAGGCCGTCTTTGCCGTGACGCGGAAGCCGGAGTCCTACGGCGGCCACCCCTTCATTGTCGAGGCGGCTGTGGCGTGGGGCGGGCAGATACCCCCCGGCGACAGGCCGGTGTTGCTCCGCTACGCAAACAAAATCCCGTTGCTCTACGACGAGGGGGCTGACGTCGCGAGGAAAGTCGTCGACGAGTTTAACTGGCAGAATTACAAGGTAAAATTCCCGGCGCCACTCGCAGTCATAATTCATGTCTGTTCCACTAAAATACCTTACGCCTCCGCGGGGAAGGAGGCCATAGCAGAAGTGCCCGAGATAGAGAAGGAGATGCGGCTCGCCTTGAGAGACGCCGCAAAGAAGCTTAGGCTGTACCTCTCGAGAAAGGAGAAGGAGATGGAGATGTTAAACCGCTACATTACGCTTGCCAAGTACATAGACGAGGTAGCCTACAACCTTGCTCTTGTCACGCGGATAGATAAGGAGTCGATAGCTGGGAATCTCCATAAGTTGATTGAGAAGAAGATAGGTCTCACCGTCGATGAATTAGTAAAGCACACCCTATCAATGTCGTCGACACAGCAGGAGATGGCCGAGGCGGCGCCTCAGTAGAGAGTGAAAAAGTTATATTCCGCGCCTAGTTAGGCGATCTGTGAGTAGCCGGGCTGAGTTTCTAAAGCGTCTGGAGGACTGGGGGGCCGCTCTGACCAACTCTATTCTCAAGCTTCAGGAACCTGTGATGGAGATACCGGCGCGTACGCTTAGCAATACTATTTGGGATGAGAAGGCGAGGATGTTGAGACTTGGCCCCGAGAAGTTGCAGAGGAGATTTCTCGACATGAAAGAGGCGAGGCGGTTTATGCAGACAGTCTTGATGTTGCGTCTCATTGTGGAGGCTATTAGGGAGGACGTGTATCCCACGATACGTGATCTCTACTACAACGGGAAGCACACTATAGTCTTTAAGGACCCCCTGGGTAGGACGCATAGAGAGAATACGTGGGATGAGCAAGCAGAGTCCAACGCGGTGATTGAGGATATTGAAGTGGCGGCAAATGTGTTGCGGGAGGAGATGGGAGTATCGGCTGACGTTAAGGGCAAGATCGTGGGGCCTATTGTGGTGAGGTCTCAAGGTTATGAGCTCGACGCCAGTAAGTTCGGCGAGACTGCTCTC
>NZ_JBMFKV010000092.1:0-8288 GCF_049971835.1 Pyrobaculum sp. | reverse complement strand
GGCGGCGCGGCGCGGCGGGGTCTGTGTAAGTTGGAATTTACACTTCTTTATATGGTGGTTTTTTCGCTGTGGTGTGAGGTACAGGGCTAGGTACGTCTTGGCGGGCGGGCTGGAGGTCGTAGAGGACGGGGTGGTCGAGGTGGACGACGCGGGGAGGGTAGTGGGGGTGGGGCGCTACACCGGGGGAGTCGCCGCCGATCTTGGCGCCGTCGTCTTGATGCCGATGCTTACCAACGCACACGTCCACGTCCTCGACGTGGTTTTGATGGACCGCGACGACCTCTACATAGACGACCTCGTGGGGTGGCCCCACGGCGTGAAGTACCACGTGGTGAGGCAGTTAGTTAGGCGGGGGCGGCACATCTCCGTGCTGAAGCGGGTTGCAGAGAGGATGAGGATGTACGGCGTCGGCTGCGCCGTCGTGTACGCGGAGTACGCCGCCCGCGACGTGGAGGAGGTGTTTAGGCAGTACGGGATAGAGGCTGTGGTTTTCCAAGAGGCGCACGGAGACTTCCCCAACTACCCCAACGTACAGGTGGCGTCCCCCCTGGACCACCCGCCGGAGTACCTCAGAGAGCTGAGGCGGAGGTACAGGCTTCTGTCGACCCACGTCTCGGAAACCGCCGACTGCCACGAAGGCGGCGACCTCGACCTCGCGCTGAGGGTCATGGACGCCGACGTGCTGATCCACCTCGTCCACCTAACGCCGGAGGAGGCCGCCCAGATCCCGCCCGGCAAAACCGTCGTGGTCAATCCAAGGGCCAACGCCTACTTCGTAGGCCGCGTCGCGCCCGTGCCCCACCTCCTCCACCTAAAGCCGCTTTTGGGAACCGACAACGTCTTTATGAACGAGCCCGACCCCTGGGCCGAGATGAAGTTTCTCCACGCCTACGCCGCGGCGGCCGGCTGGCAACTCGCGGAACGCGACATACTGGCGATGGCGGCGCTGTGGCCGTGGGAAAAGCTGAGATGCAACCCCCCGATAGAGACTGGACAGCCCCTGAGGGCCCTCGCCGTGGCCGCCCCATACGCCGGAGACAAGATCTACAAATACCTCGTGAAGAGGGTATCCCACCGCGACCTCATCGCGGTGATAATGGGGGATAGAGTCGAGGCGCTTTAAGAATAAACAGGTCTACTCCCCTCTGTTGAATTTTCTAAGCAGAAGCGGCGCGGCGGCCCCCACCGCCAACGCCACCAAAGAGATGGAGACATCCCGGGCGAATATCAGGGGATCCGTGGAGGGGGCAGACACGGCGCTTATCAACGAAAGCGCGCCCAGCCCCAGAGCCACGGCGCTTAAGACGTAGATCAAAACACCCCTACTCATGTCAGCGCCTCCCCACCCCTATTTATTTGTTACACGCCGTATAGACAGCACCAAGCCGTCTAGAGACCAGAAGCCGCCGGAGGGCACTTGGATCTCGCAAACGGCGGCGCCTATTTATGTAGATCATGCTGATTACCTTCCTTCCTATATTGCGAGAGTAGCGCATCTTCAAAGACGTCCTTGGCTTTACCCGCGGCGAAGTACAGCACGATGAGGAAGGCCAAGTCTAGTAGGTCAGAGATAAGACTTACGGGGGATAACACCGCCGATAGTATTGTTAACAACGCCACAATGCCAAAGGTATCGACGTTGGTGTCGGTCTCCACCTGCTTCCACACCCTATACCAAAACGCGCCAAATAAAACGCCAACTAGCCATAAAACCAACCTGACGCCAAGATCAGACCCGGGCACAGGCGGCCTCTGCAAACCCCACGCAACGGAGATCAGATAAGCCGCCAACACGACGCCGATCACCGGCATTGCGACGATGACAATTAGGAGCACGTAGGCCGCGTATCTATACAACACACTGTCGAAATTTCTATGCAGAAGGGAAAAAGCCTTCCACATTAAGTAGACTGGGTATGCCGAAGCTATGAACATTAGAGCTAGCCACACTGCAAAAGTGTACACGGAGAATATCGACGCAATGCCGAACAAAACGCCAAAGATCAGTATTACGATGCCAGCCCCCACCGCCTTCTGCATCAACTCAAAGGCGTTGATTACCTCTCCATACTCCACTTGTGAACTCAGTCTAAACTTTATAAAGTTGCGTCTGTAGGGGGTTATCTCACAGTAGTGCAGTGATGCGCCATACGGCACGCATATATCTTCCCGCCAACTGCATCTACTCAGCCGCCGCGGCTTCGCTTAGGAGGTGGAGCACCGTGTTTCTAAACCTCTTCGCGGCGTCCCAGAACCATATGAACAAGACTACTGCTGGGATTTGGAGATTTGGCACCAGGAAGAGCACAAGGGCAAGCGGCCAGGGCCACTCCGTGCTGACTTCTCCTTTCTTGCAGTTCACCACCACCGCCAGCGGTATGTACCCGCTTCTGGCGCGAAACGCCACGTAGTCTCCGAATTTAACCGTCCTCACGTCGTCGAACATGGCAGAGAGGGCCCTCTCGACGTCGCCGACTTCTCGGGGGCACTTCACCGGCTTACGCACCGCCCTTGTGAGGATGGCGATGAGAATTATCGCAATGACGCCGGCGACGACCAGCCACTCTACGCCGGGTAGCACGTTGAACCTGGGGTGGTGGTATTTATCCTTTACCTCAAAGCTTATTACCCCCAGTCGTGTTTTGTATAAGCGTGATTGCGTGTGAAAACCTCGGGAGGCGGTACGGCGAGTTCTGGGCTCTGAGGGGGGTCACCTTCGAGGTTGGGAGGGGGGTGGTGCTTGGGGTGCTGGGGCCAAACGGGGCTGGCAAGACGACGTTGGTGCGCATCCTAACTACGGAGCTCATGCCCTCCGAGGGCCGTGCCTCCGTGGCGGGCTTCGACGTGGTGAGGGAGGCGGAGAAGGTCAGGCGGGTGGTGGCCGCCGTGCCTCAGGAGAGCAGGCCAATCGACTTCTTGACGCCGTACGAGTTTGTGCTTAGCTACCTCTTGCTTAGGGGGCTCCCCCTTAGGGAGGCTAGGCGGAGGGCCCGGGAGGCGCTGGAGGAGTTCGGCCTCTGGGAGGTGAGGGATCGGGAGGTGGATACCCTGTCGGGGGGTATGAAGAGGCGTGTCCTGATAGCTGCGGTCTTCGCGGCGGACGCCGACGTGGTGTTTCTCGACGAGCCCACCACGGGGCTTGACGTCTACTCCCGGAGGCTTGTGTGGAACTCCGTGGCGGAGATGAAGAAGAGGGGCTCCACGGTTGTGCTCACCACGCACTACGTGGAGGAGGCCGCCGCGCTGAGCGACGTTGTCCTCGTCCTGAGCGGGGGGCGCGTCGTGGATATGGCCCCTCCGGAGAGGCTGGTGGAGAAGGTTCCTGGGAGGTACGTGGTGGAGATCTACGGCGCAGACGGCGGGGTTGCTGAGGCTAAATCTGTTGTGGAAATCGGGGGCAGGAGGCTGTACTACGTCGACTCCGCGCCGGCCACCGCCGAGCTAACAAGGCTGGGGACGAGGGTGGTGGTTAGGCAGAAGTCGCTGGAGGACTACGTATTGCTGACCGTGGGGGAGCTGGGCCATGAAGATAGTTAGAGACGCCTTGGTGATCGCCTGGGTGAACGGCTGGATAGCGGCGGTGAGGGGGTGGATATGGGTAGTGGCCAGCTCTGTAAGCCCCGTCTCCTTCCTCGTCATACTCTCCATATACGGAGGAGTGGAGGGGCTTAAGTGGGGCCTCGTGGGGGGCTTTATCTGGACCTTGGCCTCCAACGGCATCTCTCTCATAGGCGACGCCACCTACTACCGCCTCGGTGTTAAGTACCAGAGCATGTTGACCGCGGCGCCTGTATCGCCCGTGGGCTACGCCTTGGGGCTGGCCCTAAGCTCTTTTATCTTCGCCCTCCCCACCTTAGCCGTGTACCTAGCCGTGATGCTGTGGCTGGGTTTGTGGATTCTGACGCCCACCGCCGTGTACGCCTTGGCGGCTCTCTGGCTGGCTTCGGCTGGCGTGGGGTTTACACTAGCCAGCTTTATACGGCATATGAGATACGCCTGGTCTCTGCCGCAGATACTCACCGCGGTGTTTACGGTGGGCTCCCCAGTCTACTACCCGGCGACTCTCCTGCCGAGTCCCTACCTGGGCGTGGTTCTCCCGACCGGCGCGGCAGGCATAATTATACAACACGCCCTGGGCCTCGTTGAGTACGGCGGCGACTTGCTGGCGGCGGCCGCTGTGGCTCTGGCGGCTCAGAGCGTAGCCGGGCTCTACTCGTTGGTGAAGCTAGCCCGCTGGACACAGCCCTAGATATACATAGTCTGGGCCCCGCCCGACTCGGCCACCACCTCGATCTCCACGCCGGAGTAGTACGACTTCAAAATCACCTTGACGTAAGGCGGGTTGACAGCCGCCTTGATCTTTTCGAGGATGTCTACGGCGAGCTCTTCGTGAAGTATTTCGCGGCCCCGGTAGCTGTCGACAATTTTCTTAAACTCCTCAATGGCAAGGGCGGCTCCGCGGGGGATGTACTCCACGGTGATTTCAAAAGAGTCGATGGTTTTGCTAATGGGGCATATAGACTCCCCCCTTGTCTTTAGCCTAACGAGGTGGGGGTTTTTGGAGAGCTTAATCACGGCGTCTGGTTTCTACATTTATTAAATTGTTGAGATGGCCGTGGCCTGCCGCGTTGAGAAGTGGAGGTCTGACCCCTACTACGGGAAGGTGGCGGTTGTCCAAGCCGGCCCGGGCTACGTGGTGGGGGACTTCACTGGGTGGATCCACGGCGCGTTTAGAGACCGCGTGGAGTTGCCCCCAGGAGTCTACCGTATACTGTCCGGGGGAGGCGAGGTCGAGTGCGTGGTGGAGCCGCCTAGCTACCCGTGGCACTTCGCCGTTCCCTATATGTCGGGGGATTGGGGAGGCGCCGTGGAGCTTAGGATCTACGCCCCGGAGCCGCCCGAGGTGCCCGGCGGCGAGGTGGTGGAGCTGATGCGGGGGGAGCAGTTCTCCATATATATGGCTGTGGTGAGGCGTCGGCGGTACGAGGTGAGGTGCTGCGGCAAGAAGGCGGGGTTTAGATCGCCTCCGTACGTGGGCGATCCGGGGATCCGGGCCATGTACGAGGTCCTGCCTGACAGATCGGCTAATAGGCTCGGCTGTAGGGATCTTAGGCGGGAGTTCTGCGGCGGCACTTTAAAAGACGTGGCGCGCGTAGCGGTAGACGCCTCCCGCTTCGCCGACGCGCTGTATCTCCACCCAATATACCCAGCTATGAGCTACCATAGATACGACGTGGTCGACCACTTCCAGGTGGACGAGAGGCTGGGGGGCTGGGCCGCCTTCGAGGCCATGCGGGGGGAGCTGAGCCGCGCCGGGCTGAAGCTGGTGCTGGACATAGTGCTCTACCACGTAGGCCTCCGCAACCCCCTCTTCCCCGGCGGGCCGTTTATAATACGCGACGGCTCCTACACGCGGCTTGTGAAGGAGCTCGCGGCGAGGTTGCCCAGAAGCGCCCTGGCCGAACTGCTGGAGGGCGACCCTCCCTACGAGACCTTTCTAAAAGTGTGGTTTATGCCTAGGCTGGACTACTCCAGGCCGGAGGCTGTGGAGTATGCGCGTAGGGTAGTGGAGTTCTGGGCTCCCCATGTCGACGGTTTTAGGCTTGACGTGGCACACGGAGTGCCTCCTGGCGTCTGGGAGGAGGTGCTGTCCCCCGCGGAGGGCCGCTACGTGCTGGGGGAGCACGTGGGCAACCCCGCCCCTTTCTACAAGGCGGTTAGGGGCTTCACGGCGTACGTCCTCTACAACGGGCTTATCAACAGCCTTACAAAAGGCGCCGAGGAGGTGGCCGACGCGGTGAATAGATACTTGGCCTTGACGCCGCCCTCAGCCCTGCCCTACATGAATACGTTTCTTGAAAACCACGACGTGGATAGGGCGGCCACGCGCCTCGGCGGTCATGCACAGCTCTCCATGGGGTACGCCCTGCTCTTCTCCCTCCCGGGGGTGCCTTCGATCTACTCCGGCGGCGAATGCGGCGAAGGCGGCCTAGCGGCTGACCACACCAATAGGCGGCCTCACACGCCATGTCCAGACTCGCAACTGGCGAAGCTGTTGGAGACGCTGTACAGATTAAGATCCCGGGGGCTGGGGAGGGGGCCCCTCTGGGCCTCGGCGAAGAGGGGGAGGATAGAGCTTAGGAGCCTCCAGACACGCGTAGAGGTTGGGAGTGGCGGGCTTGTGTTTGGTGATACCTGGGGGGTGCGGGAGGTTAGGTTTTAAAAAGGTGGCGTTTATCTTACAATGTTGCTAGATTTTAGGGGGGTCACCGCCATATATGGAAGGCCGGGCGTGGGGAAGACAAGCCTCGCCATGAGGATGGCCCACGAGAGGGTGGCAAGAGGCGAAAAGGTGCTCTGGGTCTCGCTATACGAGGATAGGGACGTCTTTATGAAAAACGCCGCCTCTCTCGGCTACAACCTGTCAAGAGTTGATTTCTGGGATATGATTTTCGTGAAGACCGACGTCATACTCAACCAGATAGTCTCCACCGTCTCGCAGAGCGACTACAGCCTCGTGGTGGTGGACTCCATCTCGTCTCTCGTGGAGGGGCCCCAGTCCCGGGAGTACTTAATAAACGCGGTGTACAGAGTCTTTAGACCCGCCAACGTCGACTTCGTGGGAATCGCCGAGGAGGAGTCCGTAACGCCTCTGGACTACATCGCCGACAACCTGCTGAGGCTCGAGCTACGGATTGGCAGAAACGTCACGGAAAGACTTATGTACGTTGTCAAGTCCAGGGGGAGGAGGGCGGGCTACACAGTGGAGTTCGACATCTTGGAAGGTCAGGGCGTTGTATTCCTCGACGATCTCCCCCGCCCCGCCCCCCGGGCCGCGTGGGAGGCGGCAACCGAGGCGCTGCCACAGCCCATGGGGCCTGTGAGGGGGGGCCGCATATACCTATTCGTGGGATGTGACTTCACCCCACTTCTGGCCAGGGTTGCGGCCGACCTATCCCGCGAGGGGCGCAAGGTATTGTACCGCGTCTTTGGCCGAGGCGCCTTTTCGGTGGAGAGGCTGATCGAGAAGTACGGCGGGAAGGCGGTGGTGCAGAGGGTGGAACCGAGGCCCCAGAGCCACTTCACCCACATGAAAAACCTATACGACTCTCTTACCGAGACAGACGCCGATGTTGTAGTGTCCGACGGCGTAGATATGGAGTTCTTTATCTACGGCCGAAAGGCCTTCGAGCTAAACAAGACCGAGTTCGACGAGCTGAGGCGGCTTGGGATAGCGACATTGGTAAATGCTTGTAGAGACAGGGGCCTTAGAGTAATGGCCGACGTCACTGCGCAACTTCACGACGGAGAGGTTCTCCTCACATCGCCGGAGGGTGGCACTAGGTGCCGCTACGAGGTCCAGCCGCTCCCAAGGCTGGCTTGTAATGTCTGAATGCATATGGATTGAGGGTCGGGCATACATCGCCGGGGGCTTCCGCCGGGTGAGACTCGGAAGGCGGGGATGCAGACCTCTCCAGCTCTCAAACAGCTACCTAATCCTGCCAGGCTTCGTCGACATCCATGTGCACTTCAGAGACTGGGGGCTTGCGTACAAGGAAACGCTAATGGGCGGCGCCAGGTCGGCGCTGGCGGGCGGCGTAGTGGCGGTGGGTGACATGCCCAACACCAAGCCCCACATTAGAACAGCTGAGCTGTACAGAAGGCGAATGGAGGAGGGGTCGAGGCTACCCATCATCTACCGGCTACACATGGGCGTCCCCGAGGACGTGGGGGAGCTCCACGCCGCGAAGCCGCGCTCCGTCAAGATCTACCCGGAGGATATCGAGAGGTATGGATGGAGCCACGTAGAGGCAGTGGGCAGGGCATGCGCGGAGCTGGGTTGCCTCCTCTTCTTCCACTGCGAAGACCCGGCATATTTTAGAGACGGCGAGAGGCCGCCGGAGGCGGAGCTGGCGTGTGTGGAGAGGGCTTGGGCCGTCGCGCGGAGGAGTGGGGCGAGGATGCACCTCACCCACGTCACCCTCCCCCAGACGGCCGAGCTCTCGCGGGGGTGGGCCACAGTAGACGCCACACCCCACCACCTGTTGCTCGACAGGGAAAACTGCAGACACCGTGGCCTCTGCCACGTAAACCCCCGGCTGAGGACACCAGAGCTCCGCAGAGGCCTTTTGGCCGCCCTAGCCGCTGGGATGATCGACATATACGCCACGGACCACGCTCCCCATACACTGGAGGAGAAGAACTCCGACAATCCCCCGCCTGGAATATGTAGCCTAGACGTGGCTCTCAGCCTGTTGCTGAGCTTGTGGAGGGCGGGGGTCGTCGAC
>NZ_JBMFKV010000091.1:0-8485 GCF_049971835.1 Pyrobaculum sp. | reverse complement strand
GCTTTAAAGCCAGCTACGGCGTTCAACTCCCCCATATACATTCTTCCTGATCTAGCGTCGTACAATTTTCCTGATTCAGGAAAAACGTACGGCGTTGAGTCAGGTAAAATGTAGATGAGAGAGGAGAAAGCCGTAGCTGGCTTTAAAGTCCTGGCGTATACGTGGGGGCTGTCCACTACGTCTACCTGGCCGTGGCCGGGGGACGGGTGGCGTACGTAGGCGTGGGGAAGCTCGGCAACTACTACGATCGCATCGACAGACACCTACGCGGCCATTCCTTAATTGCTAAAAGGGGATTAAATGCTGATGTGTTCGCCATGCTGGCTTTGGTGAGAAGCGCCGTGTATGGACACGGCGACGTGAAGCTAAGCGACGTGCGGGACGCCCTCGTAGAGGAGTTGACAGACGTGTTTATCTACACGCTCACCATAGCCGGGCTTCTGGGGATAGATCTCGAGAAGGCCTATTTCGAAAAGCTTGAAAAGAATAGGAGGAGGTTTTAGCCGGAGCCCCTATCACCGGCGGCCCGGCGGGCCGTCTCTGGGGCCGATCCTGCCGCTAGTGGCTTACGTACAGGTTTATAAACCTTCGGCCTTGGCTATCTTCTCCTCGATGTGTAGCTCCTTGTCGAGCCGGCGGTCGATTTTGATCGTGATAGATATCCTCTGCACGCCCATGTCCGTCAGCGTCTTTTCAATCTTCTCGAGGAGGTTTGCGAGTTGCTGGTAGCTGTCGAGCTCTATGTCGGTGAAGCCGGCCCCCGTCCTGTACTTAAACCCAGACGTCTTTATGACCTCGGTTACCCTCGCCACGTATTTAGACAAGCTCGGGGTGCCGGTGCCCAGGGGGACTACCGAGAGGCTTACAACCATCTTAGCCATGGCCTTTTCTTAAACTCTTTTTTAAATACCAACGAGATGTACCTGTGAAGAGGATATCCACGGGGGTGGAGGAGCTGGACAAGGCGCTGGAGGGGGGCATACCCCAGGGCTCTTGGGTGGTGGCCACGGGGGAGCCGGGGGTGGGCAAGTCTATTCTATGCATCCACTTCGCATACGCGGGGCTGAGGGCCGGCGACCCCGTGGTGTACGTCACCACAGAGCAGGAGTTTAGAGACGTCATGGAGCAGGCCAAGCAGCTGGGCATGGACTTTGCCCAGTACGCCGCCTACAACATCGCGTGGAAGAAGGAGCCGGAGGAGCTGCCAGAGATTGTGGTGATCGACATATTCGGCCTTTTGAAGGTGGCTAGGCAACTCACCGAGAGGGCCAGGGAGGAGAGCCCGGAGAAGGTTAGGCGCTACGCCGCCCTCTCCATCGACACCTTGATCGAGGCCATCAACGAGGCCTATAAAATACTGGCCGTGGCGGGGGAGAGGGGCACGCCGGAGCGCCACGTGAGGCTCGTCATCGACTCTATGTCGGCCTTCTGGGTGGACAAGCCCGTCATGGCTAGGAAGTACAGCTACCAGCTGAAGATAGCCACCCACCGAGACAACGTGACGGCGCTCCTCACCAGCCAGTACGCCCCGACCACGAGGCAGGCCTACGGCTTCGGCCTTGAACACATCGCCGACGGGGTGATACACATGTGGATGGACGAGGTGGAGACAGCCAAGGAGGTGCGGAGGTGGCTGATAATAAAGAAGATGAGAATGACCGCCCACGAAACCAAGGCCTTCAAAGTGAGGATAGAGTCGGGGAGGGGCCTAGTCCTTGAGAAAATCTCGTAAAAAGCGGCTCCGGCACCGGATCTGGAGAACTGAGGCGAGTTTGGAGGTCCTCAGGGCTTAAATGCCTTTCTCCACTTTTTCAACAGCGACGCGGGGTCTGTGCCGGGGTCGCCTGTTTTTATGTACCGCCAGAAGCGCGGCAATTCTGCATCTCCCGAGGTGACGTCTTCAAGCGCCAGCGCCACGGCGGTCGGCACGTCTCTGCCGTAGCTGGCTATCGCCGGGAGGCTGAGGTTAAGATCCCTCGCCGCTGTGAAGCACATCATCCGGTAGGGCCTGGGGCAGTACTTTACGACTTCGTCGATTAGCTCCTCCACAGGCTTGACTCTGCGGATTACGGGCTTGTTTCTAAACACTAGACTAGCCCAGAGGTACCTCAGCCTATACCACGCATCCACGTCTATGTAGTCTGGGTAGTTTTTTAAGCATGGAGTTGAAGGGGTGCGTACTCCCCCTCTATAACCTGAATTTTATATACTCTCTGCCCCCCACGTTGGTGCCCTTCGCCACGCGGACTCTTAGTATGTTGGGCTCGGGGGTCTCCACCTCGCCGCCGAAGTGCCACTCCAGCACCTCCACGTCCTGGGGAAACACCCACACGGCTTCGTAGTCGTAGTCAGCCACCTCCTCCTCGTAGTAGTTCTCGTAGAGGTTCTCGCCCTCCCTCAGCGGCGCGGGGAACGAGCCTAGGAAGGTGATGTAGGGCCTAGTCGGCGCCCCCCTCAAGCCGATATACACGTCGTGGATTACGGGCCTCACTCTCTCCCCGTTGATTCGCACAATCTCCTCGTCCATAAACCTCTGCATATTCTCCCACACAGTAGATATCTCTCTAGCCAAGGCGTCGCCCCCACGTCTAAGCAGGCTGTGGTAGTACTGCCCCCTATCCACATAGTCGAAGATAATCACCATGTTAACCACGCCGCGGCTCACGATGTAGAACCCCTGGGCGTACACCGGAGTGATGTCCTCACCCACGGCATATACATAGGGAGGTATTTAAACGGCTTGGCGCCTGGCGAGCCCCTCGACGCATTCCCTCTCCACCGGGCTCAGCTGGGAGGGAACTATGACGACTGCCGGCCCCTCGACGCCGCTGGTCGCCAAGTCGCCGAGGGTGGTGTACAGCGCCGAGCCTCCCCAGCCGAGGCGGTACACCACAACCACCGGCAGAGCGGGGGTGAAGACGCCGCGCCTCTCCCGCTCCTCTAACTGCATCAACACCGCGGCGGCGTCTCTAGGCGGCATGAAGACGCCGTCTTCCCTAACGTCGAGTAGGAGGAGGGTGTGGAAGCCCCGCTTCAGGTTTTGCTCCACCAGCTCGTAGGGCCTTGTGGAGTAGACGCCGCCTCTTGGGTACGTCACTGTGGCCACACCCCCCATTTTATATATCGACAGACAGCTGACGGAGAAGGCGGCGCATATGATAGACACCCCGGGCACCACCTCCGCCCGGTAACCCCTCGACCTGGCGAGGGCCACTAAGGCGCTGTGCGCCGTGGCGAGGGCGGGGTCGCCGGCGGTGACCAACACAGCCCGGCGGCCCTCTCTCAGGCACTCGAAGATCCTCCTACCAGACTCCTCCTCCAAGTCGCGGCGGGTGAGCCGCACAGGCTCAGACTTGGCCACCCTCCTCAGCCCCTCCACGTCGAGAGGGCCGGTGTAGTCTTCGTAGAAGACGCAGTCGGCCTCCCGTATAATTCTAGCCGCCACCTCCGTGATGTAGCCAGGCCCCGGCCCAACCCCCACGAGGAAGAACACGGCGGGAGGTAGCCAACACTTAAAAACATGTTAAGCGGCTACCCGCCGCTACGCAACATAGGTATGGAGACATATGTAGCCCAGAGGCTTACCTTAGGCGTCTGTGCCTCGCCTTTCTTGTTGACATATTCATTAAAGCTTATATTTGTGTTTTGAAAAGCTGTCGCGATGTACGCCGTTGCGAGGCTTTACGGCTATACCGAGGAGGTGGGGTTCAAGGCCTGGCTGGGGGTGGACCTCGCCAGGGCGCTGGGGGTGAGGGTCGGCGACGGCTTGCGGATTGAGAGCAAGGCCGGGGTCTCCTCGGCCCGGGTTGTGGAGGTGGTTGAGACGGTTAAGGCGGGGCTGTTGCTGACGGTGGACGTCTACATGGCGGTGAGCGGCTTTAGGACTGTGTTGATTAAGAGGCTGAGTAGGGTATACGAGGCGGGGTCTGTGGCGATGGGGGTGGAGGCGGCCAGGTCGCTGGACGTCGACCAGCTAATGAGGCTCGTCAACCTCATGGTCGTCTACAGGGTGCCGGTATTTACAAACTTCACAGGTTTTGTACAGGCGGAGGACGGCAGCTGGGTTAAGCTCCTGGTGAGGGAGATCTCGCCGAGGGAGCCCGCCTACGTGTCGAAGGAGACGAAGATATTCATTAGATGACTAGGGGGGGTACTGGACTCTGCCGAAGTCGAACTTCAAGAGGAGGACTGGGTCCGCCGTTTTCTTCAAAGCATATATCCTCTCGAGGAGTCTCGCGGCTAGCTTGCCGCTTTTATACATCTCCACGGCCTTCTCGGCGCCGTGTCTCTCCACAATGGCGTTTAGCTCATCTCTAATTATGTAGTCGGCTATCTGCTCCACCCCGGCCACCTCCCCGTTCCTCACGAGGTTGGCAATGACGAACAGCCGCAGTTCGGTGAGGTTTATCTTCTTCAACGCGGTGTCGAGGTCGGCGCTCCACTTCACCGACTGGGTAGCCCTCTTAAACTCCTCCTCGGAGAAGACAAGCCTCACCCTCTGGTTCCACTTAAGCTTCCACAAGTTGAACCACTCCACCGCGATTTCCCAAAGCCTCCCCCACATCCTCTCTACATACATACAGAGGCGGAGACGCGCCCTCTGTTCCGAAAACCTCCCCCAGTTGTATATACCAGCCCTCGTGGCTAGATAGTGCATAAAGTCCCTAAATACAAATTCCCTCAGCGCCTCCAACTCCCCCCGGGGCATCTCCCCCAGCTGCTCCTTGACCAACTCGCTCAGCATGGAGTCTATCGCCGCCGCCGCCGCGTCGAAGTCGCAGTAGTAGTAACCCATGGCTATACACCAATTCCCTATTTAAAATCTACCTCTCCCACACGGCCAACGCCTCGCCCGCCACCCTCAGCGCCTCAAGGTGGGCAGTTATGTATGTCAGTAATCTGCACACGCCGCCAGTCTGTAGCTATTATCAGCGGCAACGCCTCGGAGCATTTTCCGCCATTTCTTGGCCACGCCCACCGCCCGCAACACCTCTACTTGACCTGCGGCGCCGCCGACCGCGTGCGGTCGGGGTACATAACGATCACCCAGATCCTTGGCCCGTACCCATATTTTCAATTTTTAGCTACAATATATCTAGCATAAAAATGAAATAGTAATACCGTTCCGTAGTTAACACAATGGAATTGCTTAAAAGGGGGCCTTTAGATCTCTGTGTGCTACGTACCTACTTTGTAGGGCTGGTTTTGGCTCTGGCCGCGGCCTTGGTCTTCGTGACGGCGCCTAAGTTTTCGGCAATGCCTCTTTTGTCTTTACTTGGCGGCGAGGTGCTTAAGGAGCCTTGGGGCTACATTAAGATCTCCACGTCTGGAGATGAAGATGAGATAAGCATAACAGTATTTGAAAATGGGAGGCCCTCAAATAGGGACTACGCCTTTGCAGTGGTGGGCCCGGTTGGGGGGCCTAAATCCGGCGCCGCGGTAAGGGGGAAGGGGAGCGTTAAGCTAGGCCCCTACTACGCGGAGCTAGCCAAGATTGCGGCTGAACACGGCTACAAGCCCAAAGACGTAGAGTTCGGCCTCATGATAGACTTGCTGAGAGAGACAGAGCACAACGAGACCCACGTCGCCGTCGAGAGAATGCTCATCTCAATCCCGCTGAGGCCGGAGAGGCCAA
The DNA here is from genome assembly GCF_049971835.1 of Pyrobaculum sp. Taxonomy (NCBI): domain Archaea; kingdom Thermoproteati; phylum Thermoproteota; class Thermoprotei; order Thermoproteales; family Thermoproteaceae; genus Pyrobaculum; species Pyrobaculum sp. Next base: position 2,850 of record NZ_JBMFKV010000091.1, on the reverse strand, counting down.
ATAAGATAGAGGTATCCGTAGAATTCAAGCCCCAGATCGTCACATACCGCAAAAAAGACGGGAGCCAAGCCACGTCGCACATGCAGAAACAACAGCTACAGTCGACTCCGCCGCCTAAAATTCAGGACCCCAGCTGTCCACAATACCCACAACCCGGCTCTTATTATTTATGTATAGAGTGGGTGCTGGTGTCGAGCCAGGCTTTAACAAACCAGCTAATACCCACCCTAGTGGCATATCTCACAAACTACGACACGCTATATAGCGGTTCCGTAGAAGTATATTCAAGAATTGAAGTTGATCAGAATACTGGCCTTAAGATAACTCTGCCTCTGGGGGGAATTCCTCTTAGCAAAGGGAAGTACTACTTATTTAAATACGGCTTCTCACTAACGCTTAGCTCCTCCGTACCGTTAATGTCGCTGGGTTGCTCATTTAGGCCAGATTCCTCGCCTATTTCTCCGAGTTGTGTTGACATTCTGCGCGGTAATCAGTTTGACACCCCGCCTAGGTACTCTAGGGGGTCCGTCGCCTCGCTGGGGGTGGGGGCCTCCGGCACGGTGTGGGTGGTTACGTATGAAATTTGGTGGGTTGTGTATGAATGGAATGGTAGTGGCTGGACGAGGCAACCCCGGTACAAGGAAGATACCGTGTACGGCCTATGGGCCGTGCCATATGCAGAATCCAAGGGTGATGGGATATACTGGTGGTATCCAAAAGCCGCGGTCAACACGCCAGACATCGAGTACATCTCAGCACTTTTCAACACCCAGGACTATCCCATATCAAGATTCACCGTAGATAGCGGATGCGGCGTGAGCATCAAGTATGACAATTACTACGTAGTTGCAAAGGGTGGAGGTCTATCTGCCCAGCCCTTCCTTTCACTACTAGGCGGAGCGGCTTGCGCCGCTGGCTACTGCTATTTATTACCGATAGCGACGTCGATTGACGTGAATTACAAGACTAGTGAGCATATTAATGGCATTATAGCCGTTAGCTATACACGTCCTGTATACTACGAGACGAGGGGTATGGGCATACGGACCTACCTGGAGTCTATGGGTGTCGAGGCCTATGTGCCTGCCTTGTTTATAAGACCCGGAGCCTACGACATTTGTTAAAACTACTTTTTTAATTTTTGTTTATTGTCTAGGGGTTGTCACGACGAGGGTTTTGGCCGGCGCTGTGGATTGCCACAGCTACGAATCAACACGCGGTGGCGTGTAGGCTTGATGTAGCCTAGCTGGGGAAGAGATTCCGCGGTTGCCGAGGCGGGTTGCGGCGGCCCCCGGCCTTGGGAGGGCATTTACCGCCGCTCCTCCAGCAGATGAGTGAGGCCTTCTTGGCGCGTCTGGCGTCTGTATTTCTTGTATTCCCATCCTGCGTCCTCGGCTACGCCGCCCCCGCCTTGTCACATATATAAACGACGGCCTCAGCTACGCGGCCTCCGTCTGGCTTTCTCGCCAGGCGCCGCCCAATACCCCTTCTACCTCTCCCACATGGCCAGTGCCTCGCCCGCGGCCTTCAGCGCCGCGGCGTGGGCTGTTGCGTATCTATACTTCTCTAGGAAGTATGTGTAGGCCTTTCTGAGGGCGGCGAGGTCGACTTGGAACTCCACGTCGTACTCAATGTCTAGCAACAAGAGCCCCTCCGCCGGGGCGCTGGGCACCGCGCCCGGCCTTGGCTTTTTCAAGAGGTCTTCTACATCCTCTAGCCTCAAGACGCCGCGGCCCGTGGCTAGAATTGCCCACGCCATTTTGCGGATCATCTTGTTTCTAAAGCCCCTCCCCGCGAAGTGTAGGTATATGAGGGGGCCTCTCAGCTCCACGTCTATGCTCTCCACGGTGGTTATGGTTGGCGTGGTCTTGTCTCCGCGGCGCTGTATAAAAGAGCTGTAGTCGTGGGTGCCGGCGAGTAGCTTGGCGGCGTCCCGCATGACGTCGACGTCCTCGCCCCAGTGCGGGGCGACGTATAGATATCGCCTCCTCTTGGCCCTCCTGGGGTTGAAGCCCGGGGGCACCTCCGCCACGGCCCACGCCCAGACGCCTCTCGGAAGCTTCGAGTTGACGTAGCCGATGTGTAGCTTCTGGGGGGCCAGCACCGCGTTGGCTACTGCGGATACGCCGGGGTCTGTCCTGCTACCTTTGCCCAGTATCTCGCCGAAGGCCGCCTTCAGCCGGGGCTCCAGGGAGTTGGGGTGCCCCGTAAATCCATAGAACAGTGTGCCGTCGTAGGCGATGCGGTATAGGTAAGGCATATATCTGCATAAATCCGGCTCTTAAATGCTCACGTTTAGAAAGGCGAGGGAGGAGGACGTCGCCGAGATCGTTGCCTTCACAATGGACACGTGGGATTGGGGCGACTACATCCCGAGGGTGGTCGGGCGGTGGGTGGCCGACGGCAACGCCTACGTGGCGCTTCTGGACGGCCGCATCGCCGCGGTTGCCTCTATGTTGCTAGTGGGGAAGTCGGCCTACCTACGGGGTCTCAGAGTGAGGCCCGAGCTGAGGGGCAGAGGCATTGGGGAGGCCATGACGAGGTTTCTGGTGGACGAGGCGAGGCGGGCCGGCGCGTCTATAGCCACACTCCTAGTGGCGGAGTGGAACAGCCCCAGCCACAACTTGGTGAGGAAGGTGGGCTTCAAGGCCCGGCTGTATGTCTACGGCGGGAGGCCGGCGGGGGGCCGGGGCGGCAGGTGTCTAGAAGGCGCCGAGGCCTACGAGGCGCTGGCCGAGGCGCTTGGGCGTAGCCGGGGCTACGCCTGCCTACCCGACGAGCCTTGGGTCTGCACCGCCGTGACTCCGTGGGATCTGTTGGCGCGGGGGCGGCCGTGTCTCGGCGAGTCGC
>NZ_JBMFKV010000090.1:0-8503 GCF_049971835.1 Pyrobaculum sp. | reverse complement strand
GAGAAGCAGTGGACTATGAGAGACGCAGCGATAGTCACAGCCCTAGAGAGAATATACAAAACCATGAAAACAAGAGGATGGATCTAGTCCACGGTGGGGGCTATAAGCTCGATTAGGTCTTTTGGGCACTCTGTCTCGAGAATTTCCCGCGCCCGCTCGCCCACTTTCTGCGTCACAAGGCCTTGTTTATACAGCTTGTAGAGCTGGTATACAGTTCTGCACTTCAACGTGAGGTCGGCTGTGAATTTCTCCACAGCGGCTTTCAGCCTGGCGTCTGCGAGGTAGTACACGTACTTCGTTGCCCCGTGTTTTTTAAGCCTATAGTTGCTTTTTGAGAGAGGGAAAGTCGTCGCATTTAAAAAGCTTGACGTATCTCCTGTAGTCCCTCCAGAAGTATCTATTGTGGGGCCTCAGCGCCCCGCTACCTGTGGAGGGGATGTGCGCCAGCTCATGCGCCACGGCCCGGACCCTCGCCTCGCAACTAAGCTCTGCGAAGTGTCTCAGAAGCTCCACGACGTAGAGGGGGCGTAGCCCGTAGACTTCCTGAAATATCTTGTTTAGCCCCCATATCCTCGCCACCGCACGGGAGCGGGAGTTGGGATTGTAGACCACCGCGATGTCGACGCTGAGCAGGTGACCTATGCCGTGTCTCGCAACGGCGTTTTTTAGATCTGTCTCCACCTCTGCGAGTCTGATATAAGCCACGTCGCGCGCCAGATAGTAGGTTATAAATCAGCCGCGCCGTAAAAAGCTTTTTAAATCGGCGAACTAGCCGCGGTATGGCTATAGAAAACTATTTAGAAGCTCTTCAATACGTCGTACTCGGCATACCCACGACCATGTCCCTTGCACTCCTCTCTTTTGTAATAGGGCTAGTTCTGGGCTCCATGCTCTTGCTGGTCAGGTTCTTCCTGCCGAAGCCGTTGCCTTGGCTGGCCTCCGCCTACGTAGAGGCGTTCCGCGGAACCCCCCTACTGGTGCAGATATTCATAATATACTTCGGGGTGGGGGGCTACTTGAAGAGCTACGGCGTCAACATCGACCCGTTCACCGCCGGGGTGATAGCCCTGGGGCTCAACAGCGCCGCCTACCAAGCCGAGATATTCCGCTCGGCGGTCCAAGCCATCCCGGTGGAGCAGTACCTAACCGCCGAGGCCTACGCCTTTACGAAAACCCAGACGTTTCGCCACATCATAATGCCTCAAGCCCTGAGAATCGCCCTCCCGGCCTTAATGAACGAGCTGGTCCTCTTGATAAAAGACTCCTCCCTAGTGGCCGTCATAGGCGTCACGCCCCCCGACATATTTAGAAGAGCAGACTACTACTCCGCGTCTAAATTCGCCTACTTCGAAGCCTACATGGCGGCGGCAACTATATACTTTGTAATCTGCTACACCATGGTGAAGATCAGCCACCTCATCGAGCGGAAATACGCCATACCTGGATATTTAAGAAGAGGCATAATATAGGCCATGTCCGCCATAGTCTCCGTAAGAGACCTCCACGTGTCCTACGGAGCCTTGGAGGTTGTGAAAGGCGTGGACCTCGACGTGGCGCAGGGGGAGAAGGTGGTGATAATGGGCCCCTCAGGCTCAGGCAAATCCACCTTCCTCCGGTCGCTTATCTGGTTGGTAAAGCCCAGAAGCGGCCGCGTGGTGATAGACGGCGTCGAGGTCTCGCCGCAGACCCTCATGGAGGTTAGGAAAAAAGTCGGCTTTGTATTCCAGCACTACAACCTCTTCCCACACCTCAGAGTGGTGGACAACATCGTTCTCCCCCTCGTAAAAGTCCACAAGCTCACCCGCGCCGAGGCCCTCCAGAGGGCTGAAGAGGCCCTGAGGGTGGTGGGCCTCTTGGAGAAGGCCAGGTCCTACCCCCTACAGCTCTCCGGCGGGCAACAACAGAGGGTGGCCATAGCGAGGGCGCTGGCCATAAGGCCCAGGTTGCTGATGCTTGACGAGCCCACCAGCGCCCTTGACCCCGAGCTCGTGGAGGAGGTGCTACAGGTGCTGGAGGACGTCGCGCGGAGGGGGACGACTATGCTGATAGTTACCCACGAAGTGGACTTCGCCCTAGACGTGGCCGACAGGGTGGTCTTCTTCGACGGGGGCAAGGTCGTGGAGGAGGGCCCCCCCGACATTTTATACAACCCGGCCACGGAGCGTTTTAGACAATTCCTAAAAAGGCTCCACAAGAGAACGGGCTAGGAGGGGAAGTCGGGGGATGTATGCCAGTCGTAGCATGCACGAGGGACTGCTACGACACCTGTATATTCAAGGCGGAGGCGGGCGGCGGGGGCCTCAGGCTGACGCCGGTAGGCGACTTCCCAACCCTCGGCTTCACCTGCGCGAGGGGGCGTGCGGATGTGAAGCGCCTCGCCTCGCCGAGGAGGGTGAAGGCACCACTGCTCAGGGGGGAGAGGCAGGTGGTGGAGGTCAGCTGGGACCGCGCCTTGTCCGAGCTCGCGGAGAGGATCAGAGAGGTCGACCCAAGCCGCGTGTTGCACATAGACTACGACGGGAACCAGGGCCTGCTGACGTGGTACTACCCCCAGAGGCTTTTCAACCTCCTCAAAACCGCCTCCACCGACTATTCGATATGTAGCGCAGAGGGGCACGAGGCGATTAAGCTACACTGGGGGAGGTCCTACGGCGCCATGCCCGAGGAGCTGGGGAGGAGGCCGGTGGTTTTCTGGGCCCTCGACGCGGCGGTCTCCTTCATCCACGGCTGGGCCCTGGCCAAGAGGGGGAGGAAGCCAACCGCCGCCGTGGACGTGGTGTGGACAAACACGATGAAGCACGTGGACCTCCCCGTCCTCGTGAGGCCGGGGCGGGACGTCGTGCTGGCGCTGGGCCTCGCCCGGGAGTTAATCAGGCTGGAGGCCTACGACAGGGAGTTCGTGGAGAGGTACACATACGGCTTTGAGCAGTTCAAGCAGTACGTAGAGGGCTTCACCCCCCAGTACGTGGAGGAGGAGGCGGGGGTGCCCAGAGAGGTCCTCCACCGGCTGGCTGAGTTCTACCTCAAGAAGCCTGTGACAGTCATCGGCTTCGCCATCGGCCGCACTGAGAACGGCGGAGAGGCGGCTAGGGCCATTTCGCTGTTGCACGCACTGCTGGGGGATCCCGGTGGCTTCTACTACTCCAACACAGGGGCGTGGGGGATAGACTTCGCGTACCTCCGCGGCCTCCACGCCTCCAAGCCGAGCAGAACGGTGCCCATGGGCCTCGTCGGCGCGTCGATACAGCAGTTCGGCGTAGTGTACGTGTGGAACGCCAACCCGGTGCTGACGCTCCCCCAAGGAGATAGGATAGCGGAGGCGGCGGCGAGGGGGGACGTCACCCTGACTGTGCACACCCCCCTCATGGACGAGACGGCCGAGGCCGCCCACATAGTGCTCCCCGCCCCCCTCTACCTCGAGAAAGACGACGTGGCGTACAGCTACTGGCACAACTACCTCGTGTACAACTCCGCGGTGGCAGAGCCCCCCGGCGAGGCGAGGAGGGAGACGTGGGTGGTGAAGAAGCTCGCCGAGCTTCTAGGCGCCGCCGAGCACCCATTAATGAAGGAAGACCCCTGGGACGCGGTGGACAGAGCCATCAAGGGCACCGGCGTTACGCTGAAGGAGCTCATGGAGCGTGGCGTTGTCAAGCTGAGAACCCCCGACTACTACAGCTACCCCACAGCCACGGGCAGGGTGGAGTTCTACAGCGAGACCGCCGCCAGCCGCGGGCTACACCCCCTGCCGCAGTACAGAAGGCCCCCCGAGGGGGTGTACGTCCTGACTTTCCCCCCGAGCCCGCTGTACACCAACAGCCAGTTTAGAGACGTCTACGGCGAGCCTGAGCCCGTGATCTATGTAAACCCCGAGGACTACGTCGGCGACTGCGTGGTGCTGTACAACGACGCCGGCGAGGTGGTCCTGAGGGCTAGGCAGAGCCCAGACGTCCCGCGCGGCGTGTTGGCATACTACGGCATCGGCAGAGATCTAAAAGGCAAGCCCATCAACGCAGTGGCGAGAGGCGAGCCGGGCCCCTACGGCGGCACCCCCAAGCTATATACTACTTACGTAAAAATGAGGAGGTGTTGACTTTATTTATCCCACTCGCGTGGAGGGTACGTGTTCGACAACCACATCCACTGCCACGAATTCCCGGAGGAAGAGCTCTCCCAATACAGGGGGGAGTGGACTCTTGTGTGCGTCTCCGACGACCTTGCGTCGTCGAAAAAGACGGCGCAACTGGACGGCGTGGTGCGGTGTCTGGGGATACACCCGTGGCATGCGGAGAAGGCGGAGCCGGGGGACCTGTCCGCAGTCCTCCGCCTTGTGGAGAAGTCGGAGGCGCCTTGCGTGGGAGAGGTAGGGCTAGACAAGAAGTTCGTCCCCCACAGCTACGGGAAGCAGGTGGAGTTCTTCCGCGAGTTCCTCCGCCTCGCCAGGGAGCTCGACTTGGTTGTGAACGTCCACGCCCCCGACGCGTGGGCCGACGCCGTAGATATGCTGAGAAGGGCAGACGTGGACAGGGCCCTCATCCACTGGTACACGGGGCCCCTTGACCTGCTAGAAACCATCCGCGACCTCGGCTACTACATCTCGATAAACCCCGCGGTGGCCGTACAGAAGAAGCACCAGGAGGTCGCCAAAAATGCCGATCGGAGAATTGTCCTTCTGGAGAGCGACGGGCCGTACGAATATAGGGGGATGAGGCTGGCGCCCCCCGCCATTAGAAACACGGTGGAGAAGCTGGCGGAGCTCTGGGGAGCCCCCACAGACCACGTTGTAGAGATCGTGGAGGCAAACGCCAGGCGCCTATGGCGTCTGTAGAGGAGATAGTAGACCTCCTGACCAGGGTGAGGGCGAGAGGCGCCGGGCTTGTCCTGCGCCTAGAGGGCAGATACACGGCGGTTGGGGATCTGCACGGCGACGTGGACACTCTGGAGAAGGTACTGGAGGAGTGGCCCGCGCCCTACCTCTTCCTAGGCGACTACGTGGACAGGGGAGACAAAGGCCTGGAGGTGGTGACCCAGGTGTTCCAGCTATACGTCGAGGGGAAGGCGGTTGTGTTGAGAGGCAACCACGAATCGCCTCTCATGAACATTGACGGCGGCTTCCTAGACGAGCTCTGTGAAAAACTGGGGAGGCGGTGCGGCCACGTATACAAAGAGTTTGAGAAAACCTTCGCTACGTTGCCGCTGGCCGCGCTGTTGAACGGCAGGGTGGTTGCGTTGCACGGCGGCATCCCGTTGAGAGACGACATGACCCCCGCGACGTTGGGAGAACTAGAGAAAATAACGGGCGACCTCACCACTCCTCAAGATCCGCTGGCGTTCCAAGTCCTGTGGAACGATCCCTGTCCCTGCGACAAATACGCCCCCAGCCCCCGGGGCCCCGGCATATGGCTCTTCGGGAGAGAGGCCACCAAGGCCTTCCACAGGGCGCACAACACGGCCACGGTTGTTAGGGGCCACACCTACATACCCCAGGGCTGCGCCTCCCACCACGGAGGCGCCGTAGTCACGGTCTTCACCTCAACCGCGGGGCCCTACAGAAAAACCAGGCCCAAAATAGCACTAGTCGACGAAACGGCCCAGGTCTACGACCTGGAGAGCAAAAAACCCGCCCAGTGCCCCGAGGACGTAGACGTATTTTAACACTCGCCCCTTAAGCCCTTGGGCGGGGTGACGCCCCTCTGCCCCTGGTAGAGGCCGGCGTACTGCGCTCTGCCCTCCGCCTTGACGAGGACTAAGTGCAGGAAGCGCATGCCCCTCCTCAGCACAATGGTGTTGGGGCTGTTGTTTACAACTTCTATCGTTATGTTGCCCTCAAAACCCGCGTCGACAATAGTCGGAGGTATGACGAGCCCGTAGCGAGCCAGGGTGGAGCGGAGGTTCGCGAGGCCCACTACGTCGTCGGGCATCTTGACGTACTCCTCCGTTGTGAGCAGGACGAAGTTGCGGGGCGGTATCACCACCTCGTCGGCCTTAACTATGCGGAATAGGTGCCTCGCGTTTTCAAGCTCACATGGGGCCACCACGGACCCCTCGTAGGCGTAGATTGCGTACTCGCCGCCTATCCGCAAGTCGAGTCCGTTCTCCCTGACCGTGTCCGGGTAGAGGGGATCCACCCTGAGCCTCCCTGTCGAGATTAGTTTTTTCAACTCGTCGTTTGCCAGAATCATGCCTAATCAATGGGGTGCGTTAAAAGGGCTGTAGCCAGTATACGTCGCCATTCCCAACAATACTCTTATATTCCCCCGGCGGGGTGGTGGCGATGGATCTGAGACAGCTAGTTGAGTCAGTATCGCAGTACATGAGCCACCCCGTCGTGGGGGGCTGGATGTGGTTTATGATAATCGCCTTCGCCATCGCGTTCATAGCATCGATGCCACCGAGGCGGCCGCTGTCTGGGTGGGTTGGCGACTTCTTCATCAAGTGGGGCCTGGCCGGGATTCTGGTGTGGTTCGTAGTCAACGGGATATGGGCCATACGGGAAGTCGTGGGGCAGAGGCTGATACTGCCCTTTACGCCGCTCGAGGGCTACCTGGAGTACGCCTCTGTGTGGAGCGCGGTGTTGACTGGGATGGCCACCTTCCTCTTCTTCGGATCGACGCTGTTGCTGAGGGCAATATTCGCACGTGAGGAGCTCCCCAGCGGCGTTGTTTACTACAGACAGGAGATGGTTATCGCGAACCCCGACGCCAACGTAGCGGCGCCGCAGGCCGAGAAGAGGAAGGCGCCAGTAGTGGTGGTGGATAACAGGAAAAAGAGGCGCTAGCCGGGGTGAATGTAGGCTAGTATCAAAACCACGTCCTCTTTTTTCACAGGCGTAGAGAGGCCGGACAGTAGCCTTATGTCTACGTCGTTCACGGCTATGTATATGTCGGCTCTCGGCCTCCCGTCCTCCCCCACCACGCGTCGGTACAGCTTCTGGGAGACGGCAGACAAGTTGCCGAGCACCTCCTTGACCGTGGCCCCCTCCACCTCTAGCTCGTCCCTTCCACCCGCGAGGGCCACGAGCACCCCGGCGAGCTTAACCCTGGGCACCTCTGTGTACAAGCTTTAATATATAACTCTGTTTAGGAAAGGTGATAAAAGGCAACTGCAAACCTTGACCTTTAGGGCGGGGTAAAGCTTTTAGCAGACATTAATTTAAGCATGGTGGTAACGAGGTCCGTCGCCGTCCCGCTTCTGCTGGACGGGAACCAGCTTCTGGACTACCTGGAGCTGGAGAGAGGGTACAGAAAAGCGAAACAATTGGTGGTGGACTACTTGGTGCGGAACTACGGCGGGAGGAGGGCAAACTTCTTCAAGGTGTGGGGCGAGGTTAAGGAGGCCGTCAAGCAGACTGGACTCCCCTTCGCCTACCAGCAACAGGCAGTGAAGGACGCCGTGGAGGCCTACAACTCGTGGGCTGAAGCTGGGGGAGAGCCTCCCGCGGTTAGGCGCGTCTCCCCCTACGGAGACGAAAGGGCTTGGCGGTTTGATAGACCAACTGCTATCTCTCTACGTCTTATGAGCGGCCGCATAGTGGCGGAGCTATGGCCTCACAAGCGGTTCTGGCTCTACGAGTGGCTTGCCAAGACGGGCAGGGCCACACGGGCCTCCACGATACGGCTGAAGCGCGTCGGAAACCGAGTTTACGCCGTCTTCGTATACGAGGTGAAGCCGGAGGCGCCGAGGGAGCCAGAAGCAGTAGTCGCCTTCGACGTGAACGAGAACACCATCGTCGCGGCTAGAGTCGACCTTAAAGCCACGGTAGACAGAGTCGCCCAGTGGAACCGGCAGTGGGTACAGCCCATTTCAATTAGAGTATTCCGCACCGACTTCGGAAGGCTGGCCAAGCGCTACGGCGCGATCAGAAGGAGGTGGGCGGAGGAGCTCTCCGTAGAGATAAACGGAAAGAGGCTTTCCGGCACCCACACGAGGGAGTACAAGAAGAGAGTCAAGAGGTTGAGGGAGGGGGACAGAAAGCGGGATAGGGTCTACAGGATAGCTCACGCGCTTACTAAAGAGCCTACCATTCTAGTAACGGAGAACGTGGGCAAGAAGCCGCAGGAGGAGATGATTGTGGACAAAAGGAGTCCACAGCTGAGGCACCGCATAAAGCAGACGCCTATGAAGGCAGTAGTCGGCAAGGTAGCCGACAAGGCAACGGAACGCGGCTTAAGGTTGGTGCTTGTGTCTTCGTACAGGAACTCCAAGACGTGTCCGGTGCACGGAGAACCTCTGTCCTTTCCGACGGGGCCTAAGGTAGGCCTCTGCCCAAGGGGACACTGGGTGCACAGAGATGTCGCGGCTGTGTTGAATATGCTGTGGAGGGCTGTGGAGAGGCTAGAGCCGGAATACTCGGAGATCGTAAAACAAGCACTATCCACTGTAGACGAGAAGATGCTGGAGGAGTGGTCGAGGCTGGTGCTGGAGGCCGAGAGCCCGATCCAAGCCCAATGGCCCGACGTGCTGGCCCGGGCCAGCCCCATGACCCCACCGGGCGAGGAGACGGTGA
>NZ_JBMFKV010000089.1:0-8597 GCF_049971835.1 Pyrobaculum sp. | reverse complement strand
GCCGTAGGCCAGGGCGGCGAGTAGGAGATCCACCGGCCTCAGCCCCCCGATTTGTATCTCTTTGTCATCTATCTTCACCGAAGCGGGCGTGACGGTTATCTTATGGCGCCTCTTGTGCATAGGATTGCGCACGCCCCGCATCCAGTGCACGTGTCTAGTATCTGGGGTGTGCCGGCTCGGGAGGGGGCTATGGCGGGGCACGCCGTTTTTAGGCAGTCGCCGCATCTGTCGCAGAGGGTGGGCTCGACGCGGTATGGCCTCCTCTCAACAGCGTATCCAACTATGCGTTTCTTAAATAGATCGCAGGCGTCGCCGGGGTGGTCTAGGACCACTGCGTAGCCGCCGAGCTCGGCCACTTTGGTGATGAGGTGGTCTTCTTTCTTGGCCACTGCTACGACGGGACCTGCGTTGTACCCCCCGATAAGTATGCCGAGGGCTATCGCAGACGCCTTCAGTGGGGGGAGGTGTATGTCCACAACCTCGGCGACCTCGGCGGGCTCGTGCCACGTTGGGACGACCATGTAGTCGGGCTGCGCGCCGGCCGCCGGCGTCAGCCTCACGTCGGAGACTACTATAGGCACGGCGTCCGTCATCTTCAGGAGGCGGTATAGGCAGGCCATTAGGGGTAGCAGTTCGTGCCCTACCCCGTTCTTCTCGCCGCCTTTGGCCCACCTCCACGGCTTCATGTAGTGTTTGTTAAAGGTGGAGACTCGTCTCTTCGCCGCGGCGGGAGCGGGGCCTTCGTAGCCCACGGGTGTGGAGTATATCTCCGAGTGGTCGATGGCTTTCTCCAGATTTGTGAAGCACTCCAGCCCGGGGGGGCACGGGGTTATCAGCAGGGCGCCCCAAGCCGCGCCTCTCGCGGCTTCCAGAGCCTCTCTGCTGGGAGTGGCCTTCACGAGGACTTGTCTAAAGGTTGCCGAGAGCCCGACGGCTACTGCCAGCCTCTCGTCGTCTGTGTAGGCCTCGTCTTCTATGACGAATTCAACCACGTGGCTATTTGTCTACTTGATTTTAAGCTTGACCACCAGCCGCCTCAGGGCTTCTTTTTCTGCGGGGAAGTGGTCGAGGGGCTTGGGGCCGTTGATCTTGACCCATAGGCACTTGTCGGAGAGGTATATCTCGCCGGTTTTTAGATTCAGCACTAGGGGGTACATTCGGCAGGCTAGCGGCTTTTTTTCGTGGATTGTGCACCTGCCCTTATAGAAGGGGCACCACCCCTCTATTACCCACTTGTACAGCTTCACGCCGTTGTAGAAGCCGTATTCTCTAAATGTGAGCTTCACGCCTATTTTCTCCGCCTCTTTAGTGAGGATGGGGATTTCATCTTCTAGAACCACGGGAGCCTCTTCTATAGATTCAAATTTGCAACAGTCAGAGGGACATCCGATGGGGCAGCTGAACACGGCCTTCTCCTTAATATCCCTTTTTAAACTCCTCGTTGCTTTAATATGTGTAAATAATATTTTCGAAATTAGTAAATATGAATTTATAAAGGTGTGCCTTTGATGTTTGTAAATTTAATTGTATAAAGAACCCTCTTTAAATATGTGATTATTCACGAAGCCGCCGGTGAAACAACTAGAGTACTATTTAAAAAATTTTAAAGATAGATTTAAAAATGTATTAAAGACGTTCCCCACATGAAGAAGGAGAAGAAAGAGGAGAAGAAGGAGGAGAAAAAGAAGTAAGAGGCTTTTGGCGTTAAGATTTTTAAAACCTTCTTCTTTTTTCCTCCCATGGTTAAGGTCCTGGACGTTGGCAGGGTCGTAGTTAAGGTTTTGGGGAGGGAGGCTGGTAGAAAGGCAGTCATTGTCGACATCGTAGACGCGAACTATGTAATTATCACTGGGCCGAAGTCTCTTACCGGCGTTAAGAGGAGGCGGGTTAACGTAAACCACATAGAGCCCACGGACAAGAAGATTGAGATTAAGAGGGGGGCCTCCGACGAGGAGGTCTTGAAAGCGCTGGAGGCCGCCGGGCTTGTTGAGTACATGCGCGAGAGGGTGAGGCCTCGCCTCACTGGACTCACCAAGGCGGAGGTTAGGTGAGGTGCGGGACTAGGGAGGTTTTTGTAAAAATTGAGGAGTCTACGAATCCTCAGTGGGGTAAGCCGCCGTCTCAGAGATCTGCTGAGGAACATATAAGATACTCCATGGTTATACTGGACAAGCCTAGGGGGCCGAGTAGCCACGAGGTGGCCGCCTGGGTAAAGAAGATACTTGGCGTAGACAGAGCTGGCCATGCGGGTACTCTGGATCCGAAGGTCTCGGGGGTTTTGCCTATAGCGGTGGCTGAGGGGACGAAGGTTTTGATGGCGCTTTCCCGGTCGGACAAGGTTTATGTAGCCGTGGCGAAGTTTCACGGCGACGTCGACGTTGAGAGGCTTAGGGCGGTTTTGCAGGAGTTCCAGGGCGTGATCTACCAGAAGCCTCCTCTGCGGTCCGCCGTCAAGAGGCAGTTGCGCACCCGCCATGTGTATTCGCTTGAGCTTTTAGAGCTGGACGGCCGGTACGCCGTTATTAAAATGCACGTCGAGGCTGGGACATATGCGCGGAAAATCATCCACGACATAGGAGAAGTCCTGGGGGTGGGGGCCAACATGAGGGAGCTGAGGCGCGTCGCCGTTTCGTGCTACTCCGAGGACGAGGCGGTGACTCTGCAGGACCTGGCGGATGCGTACTATATATGGAGGCGCTACGGAGACGACACCTACCTGAGGAGGGTTTTGTTGCCTATTGAGGAGGCGGCTAGGCACCTCCCAAAGATATGGGTGAGAGACAGCGCGGTCGACGCGTTGTGCAACGGCGCCCCCCTCGCCGCTCCCGGCGTGTCGAAGTTCGAAACGCCCTTCTCCGCGGGGGATCTCGTGGCCATGTTTACGCTCAAGGGGGAGCTCATCGGGATCGGCAGGGCGTTGGCAAGCTCGGAGGAGGTTAAGAAAATGGAGAGGGGCCTCGTTGTGCGCACAGATAGAGTTGTGATGAGGCGCGGCACCTACCCGGCGATGTGGAAGAGAGGGACGAGGGCAAAAACTTAAAAGTGGAATTATTGATGTAATACGTGGGGCAACGTCCTCCAATTCGTCGTATTGTGATTGACGCCGCAATACCGACAAAGGGAGTTACAATTGTAGACGTGGCTAAGGAGCTTTACAAAGTGGAGGGCGTCAAGGCTGTCCGCGTCACGGTTGACGACGTGGATGTAGACGTCTTGGGGCTTGCCATTGTCGTGGAGGGGGTAGACATCGACTACGGAGAGCTGGAGGAGGTCTTGGAAAAGGTGGGGGGAGTGGTGCACTCTGTGGACGAGGTGGTGGTGGGGGAGTACATCCCGGAGGCTGGGACGACGGCGTGAGGTACCTAGTCCTCGGTGTGATAGACGGGTTAATCACGGCGGGGACTCTGTCCGCCTCGTTGCTAATTAGGGGAGGCGAGATCGGCTTGGATCTAGCGCTGTCTATTGCCGTTGTGGTTTCCACGATAAGCGCCTTGACTGTGTTCGTTGCCGAGTACTCCCACCAGATGAGTGAGGTGAGGGAGACTACCTATAAGCTCACGCTTAGAGAGGAGCAGAGGGGCTGGACTCTGCTACATACCCGTGCCCTCTACGCCACGGCTAGATCTGCGCTTCTCAACTTCGCGTCGTCTTTTGTAGGCGCCTTGGCTGTCTTAATACCTGCCCACTTCACGCCGCACGCGGCGGTGGCGGCCGTCGCGGTTGTGGTCGTGGCGACGAGCCTAGCGCTGGCGGGGAGCTCATGGAGGGAGTTTCTGGAGCTCGCCACGATGATAGCCTTGGCGGTGTCGGTGGGCGTGGCCGTGGGCCTGGCCTTCCCCCTCATAACTTAAATAACTAACCTCTTGAGGGGACGTGGCTACTCTACCAGTAGAGTATCTGAGAACCACCCGCCTATTTAGGGAAAAGATCGGCGATGTGGAGATAATCTCCTTCGAGGTGCCGGTTCATAAGTACTTCTCCCGCAACGAGATTCCCTACCTCGCCACGGCCCTCGACGTGGATTTCCGCAAGATGGAGAACTTAATAACAGACATGAAGTACGGCAGAGTCGCCGTGGAGAAGCTCTGGGCTTATAGAATGGACGCCGACATTATACGTGAAAACAAGAAGGTACTGTTGCCCGACCTGGCAAGCAACCCGGTGGATGGAGAGGTGGAGGAGTTCGAGGACGCCAAGGTTTTGAAGATACACGTCGGGCCGCTGAAGGAGTACGTCAGGGTGTTTGTAAGGCCGAGGCAGGGCTTTAGAGAGGTTGTTGTGTATAGAAAGCCCCCCCACCCAGCTTTTGTGAGATACGTCGCGTATCTATGAAAGTCGCCGTTGTGGGTATAGGAGGCTGGGGGCGTCACCATCTCCGCGTAGCGGCGCAACTTAAGGGGGAGGGCCTTGTGGAGGTGGTGTATGCCGTCGACGTCGACGAGTCTAGACTCAGGTGGGCTGAGAGGGTGTACGGGGCAGTGCCGGTGAAGGGAGTCGACGCCGCGGCTGGTTTAGACGTCGACGCCGCGATTATAGCCACGCCGACCACCCTCCACGCGGCGCATGCGGCGGCGTTTCTCACCAGGGGGGTGGCCACCCTGGTGGAGAAGCCCTTCGCCGCGAGCCTTCAAGAGGCCTACCAGTTGTTGGATTTGGCCGGGAGGACGCTGGTGAGCACGGGGTACCTCCTCCGCTTCCACCAAGGCGTGAGGTATGTCAAAAACAACCTCGGCAAACTGGGGCGTTTTCTTACGGCCTACGGCAAGAGGACCTCTAGGTGGCCTCTGCGGCCAGGCGACGTCGGGGTTATTAAAGACCTGGCGATTCACGACATCGACCTCGTAACGTATATAACGGGGAGGAGGGCTGTGTCTGTCTACGCCTCCGGCGGCTCCACGAGGGGGGGTTACGAGGACCACGTGCAGATATTTGCCCACTACGACGGCGCGTCGGCGATTTACGAAGCCAACTGGCTCACGCCATATAGATTTAGAAAACTTGAGCTGACCGGGGAGCAGGGCATATTCGTCGTGGACTTCGCCTCAGACGAGGCTTATTTCTACGGCGAGGAGGGGGTATACCGCCCCAGGCTTGAAGTGGCGGAGCCCCTTCTCCTACAAGATAGGGAGTTTATAAAAGCCGCCTCTGGCGCCGGGGGTGAGGTGGTCAGCAGAGACGATATTGTATACACAATGAAGTTTTGTGAAGCCGCCGCGCTGTCGGTAAAAACCGGTAGGGTGGTAAACCTCGACGAGCTGTAGAGGCGTATACGCCACCTACTTTACGAATTGGCGTTTTTTAACAACAACCCAGCCTCTTCATGAAAGCCGGTGAGGAGCTCAGTATCCACGAGGTTGAGAAGCTGGATCTCGGCGAGGACTTCAAGCTGGCTCTCTCCAGGGCCTTAAGCGGGGCGAACGTATACATAGTGGGGCCGCCTGGTAGCGGCAAAACCGCTATGTTGCGTAAGCTGGGCCTCTACCTCTCCAGATCGGGGAGGGGGGCCGCCTATGTAAAGCTGGAGTGGGCAAAGTACGGCTGGGGGCTGGGAGACTACTTGAAGCACTACGGCGCGAGGAATATAGGCCTCATAGGCGCGGAGGCCGGCGGCGACGTCGTGTTGCTAGACGATGGCGAGTTGCTGTGGAGCTACAGCTCGGCGTATAGAAACCTTGTGAGAGACGTCAGACAGAGACAGGTGGTAGCCGCCTTTAGAGAAATAGATATGGACACGCTAACCATACTCTTCGGCGACGGGTTTACCATTTACCTCCAGCGGCAGGTAGCGGCGAGGCCTGTCGTCAAGGCTCCTCTTGGCCTTGGCTTTATTGGGAGAACTTCCGAAATTGTGGTGATTTAACCTCCGAGGAGAATTGGGAGGAGTGCGACTAGGTTATTCAAGCCGTGTAGAGCCATCGAAGCGGTTATACCCCCTTTTTTAAAGGCGTAGGTCAGAACCAGCCCGTAGGCGAAGTAGAGAGGTAGCAACGCCGCCGCGCCGTGAACCGCGGCGAAGATAAGCGAGTTGCCCATGTATCCCACAAGCTGGCCAGCTCTCTTCTCAAGCTCTGTGTAAAGCATGGCGCGGAAAATAGTCTCCTCCACCAGGGGAGCCAGAACCACCGCCGAGGTGAAGAAGTAGAGCTTCCACTGGGGGCATGTAGAGAGTGTCTGTATAAACATCTGGAGTAGCGAGTCGTATTGGCGGAGGAGCGGTTGCAGGACCAGCTCCAGCCCCCACAGACCTGTGAATATCAAGAGAGAGATGGCGAAGTACTTGGGCCTAAATGCGAA
Source organism: Pyrobaculum sp. (assembly GCF_049971835.1). Lineage (NCBI taxonomy): Archaea > Thermoproteati > Thermoproteota > Thermoprotei > Thermoproteales > Thermoproteaceae > Pyrobaculum > Pyrobaculum sp. Next base: position 2,303 of record NZ_JBMFKV010000089.1, on the reverse strand, counting down.
GGGCCTTGCGTAGTAGATCAGTGGCGTAAGCACTAGATACGCCACTGCCAGAGACGCCGAGACGCAGTTAGGCGCCAAGAGCGCCGCCACGCCCATAGCTATGAACATCACTGGTATCGACAAGGCCAGCGCAACGAGGCGCACATATATAAACAACCCGTGGGTTATTTAAGCTGTGGAGATCCAAGTCGCCGCGTCTGCCGTGGGGAAGAAGAAGTTCTACATCGACCTTACGAACTGGGGTAGGGTCGAGAGGTACCACAGACCCTTTCTAGTAAACGCCGGCTGGCCCGGCGGCCTCGCCGTTGGCGTGTTAGATCTGCGGACATACATGGAGGAGGTTGCCGAGATATATAGAGAGGCCGTGGACGCGGTCGGTAGGGCAAATAGGAATTTTATAAAGACGGCTGGGAGGCTCTGGCTCTTGAGATTTGTACTGCCGACTAGGGTTGAGGCCGCCGCATCGGCGGTGAGAGAGGCCAGGGCCTACTGGGAGATCAAGACCCACGTCGAGAACGTGCTTGGGAAGAGGTTCGACACGTGGGGCGAGGTGTACACCGGCAGGGCCGGCGTGGAGGTGAGAAACGGCGCGGTGTATATAGGCGGGGCCCCATCTCTCGGCCACACATACCTCTGGCTGGTCGGCGTGCTCAGCCTGTAGAGACGGCGGCCCGCTCGCCGTGCCGCGATTTGATAAGCTCCACGAGCCTCCCCGCCGCCCTCTCCACAAGCACCTCGGCCTCCTCTCTACTCTCCGCGCTGGCGTAGATGTGTATATGTAGAAGCGGCGCATCTACTTCGAACCCCTTGGGGTGCGACTTAACGTAGACCCTGGGGTCGACTCTCATGACCTCTCTGATTAGAGGCGCCGCGTCGGCCTCAGGCACCCCCCTCACCACGACCACCCTCTCCGAGAAGTAGACAGGAGGCCCCCGTCCCCTCAGCAGAGGCTCGACGTGGCTCTCGAAGATAGCCTCCATCTCCCTGGGAACCCCCGGCAGGATAACCACGACTTTACCGCCAACCTCGTAGAGAATGCCGGGGGCTGTCCCCACCGGGTTGGGCAACGGCTTGGCGCCGGGCGGCATCATCGCCATCTTGATCCTCTCCTGTGTGAGGGGGTAGCCGCGGGCTTCGTACTTCTCCCTAACCATCCTCAACGCCTCCTCGTTAACCACGGGCTCTGCGCCTACCGCCTTGCAGAAGGCCAGGTTTGTAATGTCGTCAGGCGTGGGTCCCAGCCCCCCGGTTGATACGACCACATCCGCCCTCTCCACAGCCTCTCTAAAAGCCTCCACTATGTCGTCCTCCTCGTCCGGCACGACGAGTATCCGCCTCACTGCGTAGCCGAGAAAAGTCAACTTGCCCGCGAGCCACGCCGCGTTGGTGTTGACCACCCTCCCGATGAGCAACTCATTTCCGATCGACAGAATCCAAGCAACGCCTTTATGCATCACAGCTAGTTAGGTGGTGGATTTAAGCTCTTCCCTAATAACCAGCACGAGCCCGAGCAGGGTGATCAAGACGCCGAGGGCCTGCAGGGGGATTTCCAGAGACCCCAGAAGCGGGGCGGCGACGTGGACGGCGCCCCTCGGCACCTCGCCCAGGATCGGTATAGCGAGTAGCGTGGCCCCCACGGGCTCCCCCAGGGTGCTCGCCGCTATCGTCACCGCTCTGTACCTGCCGAGCAGAAAGTTAAAGACAGTGTGGCCCAGCATCATTGGTATAGACGCTATGAGGAGAAACATTACAAACACATAGGCGTTATACCCAACCATGTTGCTCCCCAGAGACAGGCCCACCACTAGGGAGATTAGCGCGGCGACGCCGTAGGCCACGGCGGCGTATCCCAAAGTCCCCACCGACGCCCTGACGACCCTCCCCAGCGCTAGGTAGCCCGCGAAGGAAGCCGCGCCGGCTAGGGCGAGGACGTTGCCCAAGAGGCCTCCTGGCGAGAACGTGATAAATATGCTACCCACCACGGCCAGCAGAACGCCGGCGGCGGTTGCGCCGCCAACTCTCTCCCCGATTCGCCTCGATAGAAACAGCATAAGGACTGGGTGGATGTTGACGAGGGTGGTGCTGGCCGCCACTGTGGTTAGGAAGAGGGAGGGGATCCAGCTGAGGAAGTGCACAGCCAGCAACACGCCAGAGAGGGCTGAGTACATGAGGGCGCGGCCCCTCGGCAGGCCCAGCCCCCTCCACGCCCCGAGCATAAGCACTATTGCCGTGGCGAAGGCCAGCCGCCAGAAGGTGATCGCCACCGGATCGGCGGGCGTCAGCCTAATTAAAATCGCCGCGCT
>NZ_JBMFKV010000088.1:0-8611 GCF_049971835.1 Pyrobaculum sp. | reverse complement strand
GCTCAATTTACAGTATATAAAAAGCTAAACTCACCAGTTGTGAATTTTGTTTTTATACTACGTGGAGATCTCCAGCGTATGATGAGTGAAGTGGCTCGGCTAGCTTGGAAAGCGCTGTGGGAAAGGAGGGGCCGCACAATCGGCGCCATCGTGGGGGTAGTCATAGCCTTTACGGCGCTGAGCTACGCTATATTGCTGGGGCAGACCTTCAAGGACTACACCACGCGCTACTTCACCTCAAACTTCCAGACAAATGTCCTGTACGTCACCGGGGGGCAGTTCACAGACGCCGACGTAGATGCCCTCTCTAGGATTGATGGTGTGGAGCTGGCGGTGCCCATCGCGGCGGCCCGGGGGGTCGTGAGGATACCCGGCGCCTCCGGGCAGATCCCGGCGACAGTATACGGCGTCGATCCGGCGCTGGTTAGACGGCTCCTCCCAGAGACGGCGCTTTACGACGGGGAGCTCGTCGTGGCGTCTAATCTAGTGCTGGTGGGGTACTTCGTCGCCTTTGACAGATCCACCGGCCAGCAGAAGGCGTCCGTGGGGTCCCCCATCTCGCTGACGCTGGGGAGGAGGGCCCAGTCGGCGGTGGTCTCCGGCATACTAGCGTCCGGGATGCTTGGCTTCATAGACACGTCCCGGGGCGTGGTTATGGACCTCTCCGCGTTCCGACAGGCCACCGGCATCACTAGCTACAGCACGGTGATGCTCTTCCTAAGAGATCCCTCTCTGGCGGATGCGGTGGCCAGCGAGGTCAGGGCCAGCTTCCCCAACGTAGATGTAATTTCGCCGCAGGCGGTGTTGCAGACTATAAACAGCTTCCTAACCTCCTTCCAGCTCTTCCTCGGCCTCATCGCGGGGGTCAGCACGGTCATAACGGCGCTTTGGCTCTACGACACCATGTCCATAAGCGTCGTGCAGAGAACCAAGGAAATTGGGATCCTCAGAGCCATCGGCTTCAAGAAGAGGCATGTAATGGGGATGTTTCTAACGGAGGCGTTGATAATAGCCGCGATAGGCGTCGCAGTGGGCATGGCCCTCCTGGTCCCACTCGCCCAGAGCGGCATCCCCTTCATGTCCACCACCCAGCAACAGCAGGCGCCGAGGGGCGGCCTCTCCGCCCACCCACCCTTCTCCTCCATAACGTCGCTGGAGCTAGACCCCCTTCTCATCACGGCCACCGCGGCTTTGGTAATAGCCATAAATCTGGCGGGCGCCTTCCTACCGGCGTACCGGGCGGGGAGGATAGACATCGTCTCCGCCCTGAGGTATGAGTAATGATCTACATACCTGACATAGTAATAGGGGCCTTGGCCATATACATCGCCTACAAGATATTCAAGGCGTGGAGAAACCTCGCCGATTGGAGGCTTACGCTCTACTCCCTCGGCATGGCTATCCTGGCGGCGTCTCTCCTCCTCGAGGCGGTGGTGGAGATGTACCTCGCCAACATCTGGGGCGAGGCCCCCATGCGGTACGTCAAGAGGATTGAGGCGTTGCTGAGGGCGGTGATTCAGCTCCTAAGCCTTGCCGCGCTGGTGCCGATAGCGGTGGCGGTGACTCCGACGCTTTTCTACGCCGTACTGCCGCCCGCCGTGTTGCTGGGGTCTATCAACACGGTGCTAGCCCTCTACATAGCCGCCGCCACCTTGGTAAAGACCTTCGAGAGGGGGACCCCACCCTTCATCTCCCTAGCTTTCATCTCCTACGCAGTTTCGCTGGCGGCGCCGCCCCTCTCTAGTTTAGACGTAGCCGCGAGACTGCTCACCGCCGTGTTTCTGGCGCTGGGCGTGGCCTATGGCTCGGAAAAGGAGAAGTAGGCTTGAGATCGTGGTGGACATCCTCAACGTGCTGTCCAGAGGCTACAGAAAGCCGACGCACATAGCCGCCGAGGCGAACCTCGCCTACGACCGCATGGCGAAGATAATTGAGGAGCTCGTGGATCGGGGACTAGTATCTATACGCAATAGCGAGTTCTGCATAACCCCCCAGGGGTTAAAAATGCTGGAGGCTTACCGCCAGTGGCGCCGATTCCTAGACGCTATGGGCCTCTGAAAGATAAGCGCTTAGGAGCTCCTCCAGCTCCTCTCTCGTGAGGCAACCATAGCCGAGCCTCTCCGCCTCTCTGCAGTTTTCATAAAAGAGAAGCACAGCCTTTCTCTCCCGTGGGATTTTCTCGGAAATTTCGAAACCGAGCTTGAGCAACACGTTTCGATACTCCCCCGGAACGTCCCCCACGAGAATAACGCTCACGTGTAAAAATATGTAGTCTGTTTATAAATTTGGTGTTTCTTTTTGAAACTATCTGATTCTCTTAATAAATAAAATAACAACTGCCAATACTGCAAGTACAGACACTATGATTATCAATGCAGTATTTTGTTGAGTATTTACCTGTTGCGCAACTTGCTGAGGCTGTGTTTGCTTTGTGTTAACAACCGACATGTAGCTATCGAGGAGCTGGGCCGCTCTCTGGTACCTCTCCCTCGCCGCCTCGCGCCACGCCTGGTACACCTTGTCTCTGTACGCGGGGTCCCTCCCCAACTTGTCGTTTATCTCCACAGCCACCTGGTAGGTAAATGTCCTCCTCGCCCCCGTGTCGGGGTCTGTGAAGTTGACGGGGGCGCCCAGTAGCCGCCATATGTCGCGGAGCTGGGCCTCTGTGATCTTCCCCGCTAGGTAGGCCTGGACCGCCCTCGTCCAGACGTCTGTGAGGAGGTCTTGGAGGTCAACCAGGGTGGCTTCGTAGTAGTAGATAAAGGAGTAGTAGTACGAGGCGCTCTTCTCCGGCGGGATGGCGAGCACCCTGGCGCCCATGAGCTTCTGCAGGTGTTTCTTCAGGACGGCGGCCTTCGTCTTGTTGACGTCGGGGGAGTCCAGCACGGCGGGGTTGCCGGGGAGGATGTACCTATCCACAAGGCGCTTCTCCATGTCGGTGAGGAATATCCGCGTCAAAAGTGCCGCCGTAGTCATGTTGGCGCCGCGGGGCACCGCCACGGGGTCGAAGAGTATGTCTGTGCCGTCTGTAGGTATGCAGTAGTCGAGCCCGGCTATGAAGACGTAGTAGTCCACCATGGGGCCGAAAAGCGCCTCTCCCCTCTTCACCACGTCCCTCACGGCGCCGCTGGAGTCCACGAAGCGGGCTACCGCGGCCATAGACGCCAGGTAGCGCCACCCCTCCTCCCACCCGTAGATCTCGGTTACCAGTTGCATCATCGCAGCTGAGGAGGTGGACTTGGTAGGCCTTGCAATGGCCAACGGCTTAACCCCAGTCTCTAGATAGTACTTAGTGAGGTTGGGAGACGCGAGGCCCCGCCAGCTACAGACCGGTCTCGCCCCGGCCCTCCCCAGAGCCTCGGGGTTGTAGCCAATTACGTAGCCGAGGAGGCCGTACACCACGTAGTACACCTTGCCGTCAGGCCCCACCCTCTTCAGCGGGATGTCCCCCAGCCGCTCGGGGAGTTGCCTCAGCTCCGGGACGTCGGGCATGGGGGCGAGGTACCCCTCTCTATACAGCGCCTCGTAAAGTACCGGCGCCCCGGCCCAGAGGAAGTCCACGCCGCCGCGGTCAATCAACGCCCTCCACTGGGTGGGGTCGGCCGGCACGAGCTTGACGTCGGGCAGGTACCTCTGTAAGAGGGGCAGGGCGGCGTCTATAGAGGCCTGGTCCGCCCTAGTCAAAATAGTGGCCGAGAGAGCCAAGGCGGCTAATACGAGTAGTACAAATAGGCTCCGCATGGGCGATAAAAAACTTGTCTATTTAAAATATGTCCCTTATACCCTCTCCAGGACGACGGCCGCGCCTTGCCCTCCGCCTACGCAGAGGGTGGCCACGCCGTAGTCCACCCCGTCTATCTGCATCTGCCTAGCCAAGGTCCCTATGATCCTGGCGCCGGTGGCCCCCAGGGGGTGGCCGATGGCTATGGCGCCTCCCCTCGTGTTTACGGTCTCCGGGTCGAGGCCTAGCTCCTTTATTGCGTAGAGCGTGACTACGGCGAACGCCTCGTTTATCTCCCACCTGCCGATCTGCTTCACGGAGAGCCCCGCCTTCTCAAGCGCCTTCCTCGACGCGGGGACCGGCCCCATGCCCATAACCTCCGGCGGCACGCCTGCGAAGGCCACTGCCCTCACCTTGGCCAGCGGCTGGAGGCCGTACCTCCTCACAGCCTCCCCGGAGGCCAGCATGACATACGCCGCGCCGGAGTTAAGCGGCGAGGAGTTGCCCGCAGTTATCACCCCATCCGGCTTGAAGGCAGGCGGGAGCTTGGCGAGGGCCTCCAGCGTCGTGTCGGGCCTCACAGCCTGGTCTCTGTCCACGACCTTCTTCTGCCCGTCCTTCTCCACGGCTATGGGGATGATCTCGTCTCTGAAGTACCCCTTTTCGTAGGCCTCGGCCGCCCTTCTGTGGCTCCTCAGCGACCAGGCGTCCATCTCCTCCCGCCTTATGCCGGAGATCTCGGCAAGCCGCTCCGCGGTTAGTCCCATGACGTAGCCAATGGGGAGGTTGTAGAGCCTCACGTACTCCTCGTCTGTTAGGAATTTGGGGTTTATCTCTATGTGGGGGTTTTCGTACATCGGAGTTTTGGACATCTTCTCGACGCCCCCTGCGATTACGATATCGGCCATGCCGGTGGCCACCTCCATCGCGCCGTACCCCACTGTGGTTATAGAAGAGGCGCACTGCCTGTCGATGTGGGCGGCGGGGATTGTGTATGGTAGCTTGGCGGCGAAGACCACGTGTCTCCCGCCGTAGAGCCACTGCTCCCCAACCGGAAGCGCGGAGCCTGTGAGGAGCTCCTCCACGTCGCCGGGCTTCACCCCCGTCCTCTCCAGGAGGGTCTTGACCAGCGCCGCGGCTATCTCCTCAGGCCGGAGGTCCCAGAAGTCGTCTCTCTGCGGCTCTTTCCTTGAAAACCTCGTAAAGGCGGTTCTGGCGAAGGCGGCGATGTAGACGTTGTCCAGCCTCCTCCCAACAGTAGACATGGCTGTGGCTGTGGAGGGATTTTAAATTTGTGTCTATAGCCAAAATTTTTTAATAACATGTTATCCCCGCCCCAATGTCTATCCCCAGAACGTTCATAACATCTGTGGTGGGGTCGTGGCCGAGGCCCACCTGGCTAATAGAGGCCTTTGAAAAATTTGAAAAAGGCCAGCTGGACCAGCAGACCTTCACGCAGTACCTAGACGACGCGGTTAAGCTAGCTATCAAGGACCAGGAGGAGGCAGGCCTCGACGTAATTACAGACGGGGAGCAGAGGAGGACATCCTTCGTGGCCTTCGTCGGGCAGAAGATCAGAGGGTTCAAGATCGTGAGGGTGGAGGAGCTCCACCCAGACGCAAAGGAGATTATGAAGAAGTACAAGGCCCCCCTCACCCTGTGGCGCCCCGTCATCGCGGGCTACATAGAGGAGAGCGTCCTGGCGGTGGACGAGGTTCAGTACGCGAGGAGAATTACGCAGAGGCCCCTCAAGGTGACCCTCCCGTCGCCCTACCTCATCATGTGGGAGGCGTGGCACGCCAAGATCTCCTCCCCCTACTACCCCAAGCCCGAGTACGCCGCCGAGGCCTACGCCAAGGTGCTCAGAGGCGAGATCTCCAGACTCATAGACGCCGGGGTCGCCTTCATCCAGCTGGACGAGCCCATGCTGGGCGACCTCATCGAGGCCGAGCCAGACAAGCCCGACCGCTACAAGCAGGTGGCCTCGGAGCTCTACGGCCAGAAATACAGAGGGCTGAGGGACGAGATCCAGCTGGCGGTGGACCTGGCAAACGAGGTGGTGAAGGGCTACGGCTCCTCGGTTAGGCTAGGCATGCACCTCGACCGCTGGCCCACAGAGGAGTCCCCCGTGGTGGGCTACGAGAGGCTGGCCCCCCGGATATTCGACATAAAGGTGAGGCAGTACGTCGTGGAGTACAAACACCCCAGGATGGGCAACCCCGAGGAGTTCGCCAAAATCCTCCCAAGCGACAAGGAGATAGGCCTCGGCTCCATAGACGTCAGGGACCCCAAGCGCGTGGAGACTGTGGAGGAGGTGGTGTCCCACGTGGAGAGAATAGTGAAGTACGTCGACCCCACGCGGATATGGCTCAACCCAGACTGCGGATTCGCCCCCGGCATGTACCGCGCCTTCCCACGCCACGTCGCCATCGAGAAGCTAAAAGTAATGGTAAAAGCAGCCAAGACCCTAAGAGAAAAATACTGGTGGGCCTAGTCAACACATTTCCTGGAGCGCTTTTTTAGCCTTCTCCAACACATCATTGGTGACATAGATAAAGGCCGATAGTTCGTGAAGCAAACCTGTAGCTTCGCAAGGCGAGACTACGCCTCTCTTCGCTAATAGGATCACAAGGCCAAGCGTGCCCATAACCTTGAGACCAAGCCTTTCCGCTTTCCTTCTAGCTCTCGCGTCATCAGTTACCAGCTCAGCCTCCTCACCTCTCTCTACATATTCTTTGCACAGCTGGATAGCTTCAGCCTCACCTGCCCCCAAGGTCTCAATTCTATAACCCTCACGTGGCTGAACCGACGTGAAGGGTGGATCTTCAAATACATGGCCTGCTGAGTAGAGTTCATCAAGCACGGCGCGGGGAACAATGATCTCTACACCACGTCGTTGCAAATCAGCAAGAAGGTTTAATTTATTAGCATTTTTAAATGTAATAATAGTAGATGCATCAAGTATAAGCTTCACAACTTTTTAGCAAAGTCTATATCTTCCGCATGTGCCTTGAAGGGCTTCACACCTCTGCGCTTCAGCTCCTCGGCAAACTCTACAAGGGACATCCCGGCGAGGCGGGCGGCCAGGCTCAACGATACGGCGCCCTTCTGCAGTAGGGAAATGGCGAGGTCTACCCGCCGCGAGTATATATGGTTTTTCACATCTGACCACTCATCGCCTCCATACAAGGCGTAGACATAGAGCAGAACTTCGTCGTCGGTTGCCAGCCTGAGCAACTCCGCCACATCGCTCACCACCTCCCTGTGGCCAGGCGGCAGTTTTTCTAGCGACATCTTAGCCATGTGGCTGTCTTTCAAAACTACGTATTTCTCGCCCAACTCCACGACGCCTTGTGCTTCCAGCCGAGCGAGCTCGTCGCTGATTTGAGGATCCCACGGCCCCAGTCTATAGGCTTTGAATTCAAGAACCTCCGACAAGTCAGACACGGCCCGGGACAGTATGAAAAGCCCCTTCTGCACCTTGAGGCGTGAAAGCCTCCCACCAGCCTCAGATAGCAAAGCCATCAAGTAGTCGGCCAAACTTGCCTTGTTTTTAAACTCCTCTTGAAGTTTCTTGACGATATCCACTAATTGGGGTATAACTATCCTATTTTTAAAGTATTTAAGATCTGCAGTAGTTTACCTTTGTGATTAATGTAAAGGAGATTACTCGGGATGACAGTACCCTGACACGCTCATTAGAAATTAAAATAGGTACAGAGTCTTTATACACTCCAGCGGTAGCCTCTGATATACCTTCTTCCCTAGATTCAATTGGCGAAATATATATTGAAGTTAAATCTACCCACGACGAAGAAGACATATCATTAACAAGAAGGTTTTTAATGAAACACAGCAAGCTCGAGAAGGCACGGGCTTTTATAGTTGTTATAAATTTTAGTGAACCTGTTAAACACCAAACTGTACCAGTCACTGCCATATTTGATGCTCTTACCGAAATAAGTCGTTTGGCTCCCATATTGATCTGTGGTCCATCTATGAAAAAAGGCAAATGGGAAGATTTCGCTAACCTAACCAGTGTTTTTACCAGCGAAGCTCAGTCAAGAGGGTTCAAAATTTTTCCAATGTTCGTTCCAAGAATTATTGATCCTATAAAGCAACTGGAATATCTCTACAAATATAACAAACATGGAATAAATTACGAACTAGTATGTATAGACTACTCCGGATCTAATCCATTTTCAAAGAACCAAGATCATTTAAAATATGTCGCGATACTCCGCGAACTAGAAAAAGAATACGGTCCGACAGTGACATATGGCGTAAATATACACCCTATTTTCTATTCTTCCAAGTACCCCGTAGCACCTGCTAAAGATTTAGCTTCGTTTTATGCACACATTGATATTATAGGGGCTAGGTCTCATGTAAAGAGAGTGCCACCACCCACGGGCTATAATGTAAAAGCTTCATATAAATACTTATTAAACGTAGAAGGGTATATATATGAGAGAAGTGAAGTTGTTAGCGATGTTGAAATTCATAATATATCTAAAAAAATAGAAGAATCCCACAAATTATTCGATCTTATAAAAAGAGGTGAGACTCTACTTGACTATCTGAAAAAGAAGGAAATATCTAGAGTAGATGAAAAAATATTGAAACTTATTAGAAGATTTGCATCAACTTATAAAGCTTCACTTTTATAAAAATAGCGTGGCAAATATATCAATAAGTATTACTAAGCGAGATGAAGCCCGTATGGATTGATTTTTTCAGGGCGTTGAGGGAGTCTGGCGTGGAGTCGCTGTGTCTGCCTAGGCATTTCAAGTGCTGGGGGGATCTGCCCCAGTGCGTGGCTGTGTGGGTGCTGGTTGGGCGCTACGCCGTGTGCAGGGGGACCTCGGCTGGGAGGAGGCTGGGGGAGTG
>NZ_JBMFKV010000087.1:0-8641 GCF_049971835.1 Pyrobaculum sp. | reverse complement strand
GCGGCTGAGGCGCCTCCGCCGTCTGGGGGGTGGGTGGAGCTGGCGGAGGGTTGGTGCGATTTTTATGAGGTGAAGTGGGAGTCTTCGCCTCCGCCTGGCGATGTGCATGGTCTCGACAGCCATTCTGTTGTTGTGGAGTTTGAGGGTGTTTCTGTGATTGTGACTACTGGGGCTTTGGTGGGCCGCTGTTCGGCTTTTGTGCCTGGGGTGTCTGCGTCGTGGCTGGGGGTGAGGCTGAATTTTAGGGGTGGTGGGGATTTGCTGGAGGGGTCTAGGCTGTACTACAGGTCGAGGTTTTTGGATAGGGTTTTTGACGTGGATTTCGACTTGGAGGCGGCTAGGGACGAGGTTAGGTATCACGTGGAGGAGGTGCTGGCGCGTGTCTGGGACGGCGGTGGGGTGTTGCTCCTCGACGGCCCCCTCTTCCGGGCGCTCGACGTGTTGAAGAGGGGCGGGGCCTACGCCTTTCTCTACTCGGAGGTGTACCGGAGGCGTTTTGAGCTTCTGCGGGGGAGGCGGGTGGTGGGGGTGGTTAAGAGGGTGGATCAGTCTGCGTATCTGGCTAGGTGCGTCGGCGTCGGCTCAGACGACGAGGTGGCGGCGAGGAGGCTTCTGGAGGGGAGGCCCGGGTTTGTGGGCCCCGTCGTGGTTAAGTGGGGGGACTTGGTCAAGTACATGTACTACGTGGGGGTGCCGAGCGCCAAGGGGGTGAGGGTTTTGAGAGTCGAGGCCTTTGACCCGTCCCTCGCGAGGGAGGCGGCCACCTGGCTCGGGTCTCTTGCTGACCACGTGGGGGTGCCCGTGCCCATATCCGCCGCCGACAGGCTCGCCAGGCGTCTAAACGCCGCCGCGGTGAGGCTCCTCTACTCCGCCTCTCCTGTGGAGCCCACTTATAGAGGCTTGGAGGCGGTGGCGGCCGCGGCTAGGGAGCTATGACTTACCTCCTCGCCGCGGCTGGGCTTACAATTTTGAGGAAGATGGGGGTCGACAACCCGGCGGGGCTGGTGGCGGCTAGGCTGGATAAATACGGCGACAGGTGCCCGCAGCCGTCTCAAGTGCCCGAGCTCCACGCCGCCGAGGTCCTGGGGAGGCGCCTGGGGGCGCGGGTGGGGCTGGAGCTGGTGGCCACGGACACCCCCGAGTCAGTCGCCGCGGCCCGGCTGATTCTGCTCTGCGCCAGGGTGTCGGGGGCGGCGGAGCCCCTGGGGTTCTACACGGTCAAGAGGTTCGCCCCGGGGGACTACCAGGGGGTGGCGGAGTTCCTGCGTCTAGCCGTCGAGAGGCTCCGCGCCGCAGGCGGGGGGTACGTCTCCATCACCTCCGGCTTCAACCTCCAGGTGGTCTACCTCGCACTGGCGGGGTGGCTGGCGGGGGCAAAGGTGATATATGTAGACGAGGGGGGCAACCTATTCGAGGTGCCCCAGGTGGAGATCTGCCGCCTCCCACATGAACTGGGGGTAGCTACCTCAGTTGACGAGTGACGCGAGCTCTTAAGGGCGGGGAGCCTCGCCGTAGCTGGGGGCGCCAGGTGGTGTCTTTGAGGAGGTGGGTCGCGTGGACTTCTTTCGGCGCGGTTTGTAACAAGTCGCCGAACCTTCTACTAAACGCCTGGCGTTTTCGGCGCACACTTTCCCTTTCTACTCTCTAGGCGGGGCTTGTGCATGCGCTGAGCCGCGCACGGGGGTGCCGCCAGGGTGGTCGACGCCGCCATCAGCGTGTGCCAACTGCGGCCGCGCCTCAGTTGCCCCTGGGGCTGGCCTCTGCAGACCCGCCGGCGCGAGGACGTCCCCCCGCTATTATCTGCGTGGGTCAACTGCGCGTCTCCGCCGGCTGGAACTGGCGGCGCCGTTTGCCTCGCCTTTTAGCCCCGGCGTCGCGTGGGGTCCCTCCCATGTGGGCGCACGTCGTGGCTTGGGCGGGGCTGAGAAGGGCGTGGCGGGCGCGTTATGGATAGGGCACCGGGATCTTCCTAAGCTCCTCGTATGTGAGGTGGCAGTCGCATATGCCTAGTATTTTCTTGGCGTTGTAGTAGCGGGGGTGTCCAAACATGGGCCACCTCGGCGTGTTGTATTGGGTTAGGCTTGGGATGAAGACCTTCACCAGCCTTAGAGGGTCGTAGCCGTGGTATTCGTACCAGTAGTAGCTCGGTAGCGAGGATAGTCTGTGGGACAGCCTCTCGGGCCCCCCGCCTTTGGGGGGCTGCATCTCCTTTGATCTTGAAAAGAACATGTCGTAGAGCCTCGCTAGGTTTTCTCTGTAGCCCCAGTACCACACTATTCTGAATAGGTTGTCGGCCTCGGTGGGGTCTGCGTCCTTCTCTACGTAGTACAGCGCGCTGTCCCCGCCGAGCTCCTTCCTCAGGAGAGCTACTTGGTACATGAACATAAAGGCTTGGCCGACCTCGCCCAGGGCCTTGGCTAGGGCCTCTTCAAAGCTGAAGCCGGCTCCGCCGCCGGGCATGTAGCAATACACATCTCTATCCGCCAGCAGATGCGCCGTGACGACGTACACCCCCTCGACGTCTGTACGCCAGAGGAAGACGTGGAGCTTGTAATCAAGCGGCCTGGGCCTCAAGCCCAGCAACGCCAGCGCCTCGTCGAGGCTCATCCTGACTCTATACGGCGGTATGTCGCTGTGCCAGCCGAGATTTACGGCGTCTCTCTCCACAAACTCCAACGCGCCTCTGTAGATCGCCTCCATCCCCACGCCCAGCGCGAGCCCGCCGCTGGAGGAGTAGCCGATTCGCGCCTCGCCCTTGGCCAGCCGGTATCCAAACGCCACTATCTGCCCCGGGGCCAGCGGCCGGTCTCCCCCCTCTAGTCTAACCCACCCTACCTTTGTCTCCTCGGTGAATTTTTTAAAAGGCACGACTTGTTGCGGGGCGAACAGCGGGATTTCCCTTGGGCCGAGCGCTCTTGAAGTGAGCTCGCGGTACGGCGCCACCACCTCGGCCCTGGGTGGTTTCATGATGGGGAGCGACCTCTCCAGCGCCTCGCCGATTGCGGACTTGTACGCGCGTAAGGCGTTGAACCCCTTCCCGCCGTGCGGGACGAACTTGTATTCAAACCAGGGCGATTGGTACAAGATGCCGAAGTCTAAGTCGGCTACATTCGCCGTGTGAACCGGGAAGTCGCTCCACCGCGGGATGCTGAGGCGGTGCCCAATGTGGATGTGGCCGACGTTGCCTAAGTTCTCAAAAAGCGATAACTCGTCTAGGAACTCCTCCAGCGTCTTCATAAACCCGATACAACTTCGTAGGGCTCGCAGAGAGGCGTGGAGTACACACGGGCTACGTCGATGAAAAACCTCTCGAAGTCTACTAAAACCGCCCTCCCTCTGAGCTCCTCAACAGCACCAGTTTTAAACATGACTGCAGTTAGGTAGGCTAAGAACTTTAGGTAGAGGGGATCCGGCTGTAGCTCCTCTTTATCTGCGTAGTCTCTGATGGATCTAAACAGCCAGCTGGTGGATGCTGTTAGTTGTTGCTCTAGGCATAGATATCCAGGGAGGCCGGGCTCGTATAGGGGGCCTATCACCCCGAGGTCAAGCGCGAGAAATACGGGCAGGTATCTGTGCCGGCTACGCCTCGCCTCCTCGTCGACTTTCCTAAGGAGAGAAGGCCTCCAGCTGTCAGTGGCGTATATCTTAAGGCCGGGCCCAAACTTAACCCCAGCCTCGCTTAAAGCGGCTCTTAAGGCACTGGCAAGAAGGCCATCGCCTAATACCTCCACCGGTAGCGCCGGCCTAACGCCTAGGGGCATCAAGTCCCTGAGTTTTTCATGGGGCCTCCCCGATTTCAGCGCCTCCATAATCTCGTCGCATTCCTTAATGTCGCCGCATTCCACTAAGATAGAGTGCTTAAACAGCCCCTGAAGGAGGACGATCTCTGTGGGGGAGATTCTGACGGCCCTCATGGCTTCGAGTAGAGTTTTACAAAGTGGAGGCCTAGCGCGAAGACTGCGGCGGCCGCCGCGGCGGGGTACGCCAGCATGCTGATAGGAGCGTCTCCGCCCAGCACCGTCACGGTGGCGTAGGTTGCGGTGTAGCTTGTGGGCATCGCGAGGGCGATGCGAGCCATAGATTCGGGAAGCACCTCAAGGGGTATGAAGTAGCCTGTTGTGAAGGCGAATAGCAGATATATCATCACGCCGAGGTTTATTAAGGCGGAAGCATCCGCCTTGTGCACAGTCATGGCGTTGGTCATAAGCAACCCAATGCCGGCGAAGAAGAGGTAGTTCAAGATGTACGCCGCCCAAACCTGCCACGACGATGCAATTCGCCAGATCTTTACGCCGTAGAACTCAGCGACAAAAAACACCGCGCCGATCCCTATAAATGAAGATAGCAGATTTGAGGCCGCCACGGAGGCCATGATATTAGTCTTACTCATTCTGAAGAGGGCCGCCCTCTTGTTGAGACCCGACGTAGTTAAGCCGGCGAAGAGTGATAAGATTCCCATAATACCCGAGGCCATGGCCTCAACTAACACCAAGACGGTGGCGGTTCTCATGGGGCCTTGGGCTAGCATCGATGTGGCGTTGGCGGCTCCGATAATCTCCAGCTTCACGTCCACAGGGACTGTGAGGTTGGGATAGTAGTACTGGTAGATCAGCCCCTGCACGGCACCCGCGACTACGCCGCCCCAGATATTCGACGCGGAGTAGATATGTATGGAGGAGCCGTTCGCCACTACCAGCGTCGCCGGCATCCTCAAACGCGCCGTCTCTCGCAAGACGAAGGCCTTGGGGTCGCCCACTTGGCTTACAAGCCTTAGATCATATGTCGAGTTTAGAGCCTCTTCTAGAAATTGTCCTAGGGAGTTGTTGGCGTATAAGAACACGGGCGCCTTCGCCGCCTCCCCGCCGCCTCCGAACACAGCGCCAAAGATAGCCATCAAGATAGCGGGGAAGGCAACCATCCAGAATAGAAATGGCTTACTCCGTAGCGTATTAACCAGTAGGAGGTACGTCGTCTTAAGCATATCCAGCCAGCTTTCTAAAGGCCTCGAAGAGATCTGGCGGCTTTATCTCCACGGAGGCGACATTCCCCTCGCCTGCCAGCGTAGCCAGAAGAGTCTTGAGGTCGCTGAACTCCAGCGTCTTCTCAACGCCGTCGGCGGTCGTCACGCGGGCTTTCCACACCCCTCCGAACTTACTGACCAGCTCATAGGGCGTGCCAGACGCCACGACCCTCCCCCTCACTATGACGGAGACCTCCCACGCCCTCGACGCCAGCGATATGTCGTGGGTTGAAAACAACACAGCAATCCCCCTCTCCCTCACCAGCTCCTCGAAGAGGCGGATCAGCTCCACCCTGGCGGCTGGGTCGAGGCCGGACTCCGGCTCGTCCAGTATCAACAACTCCGGCTCTAACAACAGCGCAGATGCTATATCAGCCCTCTTCCTCTGACCTGTTGAGAGCTTCCCGTAGCGTCTGTTTGCAAGTTCTTTAATCCCCACAGCCTCCAGCGCCCCGAGTATCTGCCGCGGGCCTATTTTCACCCCGGACAGAGACGCTACAAGCTCGAGGTTCTCCCTCACGGTTAGGTTTTCGAGTAGCGAGGTGCCCTCCAACACCACGCCCACCCTCCGCGCCAGGCGCGGGGGGAGCTCGCCCCGCACCTCCTCGCCTAGGATTACAACCCTCCCCTCGTCAAGTCTTCTAAGCCCCAGCATGCCCTCTATAAGCGTCGTCTTCCCAGCCCCGTTGGGGCCGAGCAACGCGGCGAGCTTGCTCCTCATGTAGAAGTCCGTGTTGTTAAGAGCGACGACGTTTCCGTACCTCTTCGTCAAGCCCGTCGCCTCAATTACGTAGCCCATGGCCGACCGCCACGGCCACGATAGGCCTTTCGTGTCTAGCCAGCCCGAGGGATTTGGCCACGGCCTTTCTGTCGAAGCCGGCTATAATTGTGGAGGATAGGCCCTGGGCGGTTGCTGCTAGGTGTATGTTCTCCGCCACTACGCCGGCGTCGACGAGGCAGTACTTGTAGTACGCCCTCCCGTACTTCCACAGCCCTCTGCTTAGATCCCCCACGAGGAACATTGCGATGGGGGCGTTTTTGAACTCCCCCTGGACAAAGCTTTCGGACAAGGTGTGGGGGTAGCACGGGCGGCACAGGACCCCGAGGCTGTGCCTAACGTAGTGGTAGTAGTACACCCCCGGCTCTAAGCCCTCGACGTTGAACGCGGCGAGGTAGAGATCTACGCAGTGGAGCCCCCCGGCGCTGGGGGAGGACCTCAGGGGGTAGTCCAACATGCCGTAGATCCCATCCGCCGTCTCGGTGACGCCCGCGGCCGCAAAGAGTATATTAGACAGCTCTTGTAGAGAAATAGGGCGGGGGGCGAAGAGCCTGCCGCTCCTCCTTTTTTTAACTACTTCTAAAAACGGCGTCGAAGGCCCGTCAGGCCTCGGTAGCGGCAGAAGCTCTTTATAGTCCTTATAAAGCCTCAACCCACGGGGCGGCTTTTCAATTACAAGGGGGTCCTCCTTCGTCTCCAGCTCCTCGTCTATCTTAATTACGAACTCTAACTCCTCCATAGGTATGCAGGGACTACCAACGTCTTTGGCAACTCGATGTGCGGACTCAAGACCCTCTCCCAGCCGCCTGACGCATCCGCCAAGCCTAGGAGAAGACCTGCTAGTACGACGCCGGTTATAAGCCCCCTTTCGCCTTCTGCGTAGTAGGATCTCAAGGCGCTTACCACCGGCACTAAGGCAAGACGGCCAGGTGTTTTAAACGCCGTGCCGATCTTGGCCATATGCGACTCAGATATAACTCTGTAAGTTACGCCGTCTTTAACCACGGCTAGATCTAGATATCTCCAAGCTCTCAGTTTTATGAACTTCTTGGCAACAGTCTTGAGCTCCTCCGGGATTTCGTGCACCTCTCCGAATCCGTGCCACGTCCACATATTATCGAGTTCAACCGCCTGCGGGGAACGCGATGCGTTCATAACGTAGAGAGCCGTCAAGGACTTCTCGAAATCCCAGTAACTGCCCCGAGCGTCTACACGCCGCAGTGGTCTTGACATGAATCTACTTTGCATATTTAACAATTGGCCAGAGAATATATGCATTCATAAAAGTGTGAGCTAGCCAAGCGCTTAGGAGCCCGCCCCAGAGGAACAAGAGTGTGAGAACGAAGTCGTCTACCATTTTCACAACGCGCAGGTACATAGGTAAGCTCCTAGAGAATATGAATAAGAAAGTCCCTGCGGCTATCAGCACTTCCACGCTCACCGCCTTTTTGAGTACTGTGAGTACCACGCCTCTGATAGCCTCCTCTCCTAACACATATGCGCTGTTCATGAAGATGCCGTAAATCCCCCTCCCCGTATAGGGATCTTGCAAACTTGTTATTCTCTCAGCGTCGAGCTCAAGCCTAGCCGGATCTAGCCTAGCCACAATATATGTACTCAGCCTCACGTCTAAAACCCCTACTAGTAGACCCAGAAGCGGAGCTACCACCGCGAGGAACGGAACACTGCCGAAAAGAAATTCATGCAGATATTTCCCTTTAGATGCCATTGAGATATAAACCATGATTTGAATAAAGGCAAGAATCATGAGGGAGAAATAAACTTTGTACTTTTTCTTCATAGGTTATTAACTACCCCCCCAACACCAGCACCAACCTTGAGAATCCGCTGGAACCCTTGCCAGCTTCTCTATGTTTAATGTGGTTATTGTTAGGCTTTTGGTGCGCATAACGAGGTTTCCAGATAGCCATATTATCTTTTCTGTTCGTTTTTTGATAATACCGTTCGATATGTGTCGAAGCTACGAAACGCAATAAATGATTTATACACATTCATTATCCTATCTGTTATGGAAATCAAACGTGATGTTAGGATTGGCCAGATTAACATAGAGAAGATAGCAAGAGTACCCCTGGAGCTGACAGGTTGCTGGTGCTCCTGGACCTCCTGGTGCACCCCCGGTTGAAGTTATATATAGCCAAAAGCCGCATTTTTAATGACGGCGCAGAGACGTGAAGAGACGCTCGTAGCGCTGGCTTCCTCAATATTTCGCTACACCTCGCATTGGTTAAAATTGTTCAGCCCCATAAGGACCCCAGGTCGAGGGGGATAAGCCCCCGCCTCCTCTAGGGGGGTAGAAAACTAACCAGTTATTTAGAAGCGCGCCGCGCTCCACTGGTGGCGAGAGGGGCTTGTGGTTGCGTGTCTGGCCTCCCCCGGCGGCATTGGGGCGGGCTCTGGGTGCGGTGGGTGGGATTATTTTTAAATGTGGTACATGTCTGTTGCATGGCGGCTTTTCCCAGGGTGTTTTTGGGGGTTACCGTTGGGGTGTCTCTCCTGTCTAACGCCGCGAGGAGGGGGATTGTGGATGGGGAGTTGGCTGTCTTGAGTCCGGACGACCCTAGGCAGAGTAGATTTGCCGAGTTGTCTGTAGATCCTTTTTTGAAGTTCGCGGTTGAGGAGCCTGAGCGTTGCTGCGCCGAGTTGAATACCGTGGTTAAGGCGGCGAGGAGGTGGGACCGCCTCTTCGCGGGGGACGTCGCGGCTGTGTTTTACGCGTCAGACACGGGGCAGGGGAGGTTTGTGGCTTCTGTGTTGGAGAGGGCTTTTTGCCAGGTGGTTAGGGCCAGGTCGTGCCGGGCCTCGGCTAGGGTGGTTGAGGG
>NZ_JBMFKV010000086.1:0-8672 GCF_049971835.1 Pyrobaculum sp. | reverse complement strand
GTCGAGGGGGCTTGGGGCTACTATAATTGCTGGGCTTAGGTCGATTTTTGGTGGGGAGATTGACGAATTTACGGAGCTTGCGGAGCAGGCGAGGAGGGAGGCTATCGAGCGGATGGTGATGCACGCGAGGGAGATGGGTGCCAACGCCGTGGTGAGCTTCCGGCTGGAGAGCAATGAAATTAGTGAAAATATGGATGAAATCATTGCCTACGGCACTGCGGTGGTGGTGGAGCCCGCGGGGGGGGGCGGCGGGGGTTGCGCCGCGGTGGAGTAGTAACGTATTTTCCGATATCGGAACCGAAATTTTTTAAATGCCGGGTTTTGGAGTGGTTTATGGAGGCGCTGGTCTCGGCGGGTAAAAGGCTCGTTTTCGATATCGGAAGAGAAATTTTTATAAAGACGGCTGTTCGTAGACTCATGGGCCCGCCTCCGTGGGCGTTTGTCGGCAGGAGGGGCCTCCGGGAGGTGGTTCTGTGGCTACTCTCGGACAAGGCTATGAACGGGGCTGAGATTATAAGGGCTGTGGAGGACGTCACCTGGGGCTTCTGGAGGCCGTCTCCCGGCTCCGTCTACCCGCTCCTGAAGCAGCTGGAGGCCGAGGGGCTTGTCAGGAGGAGGCCCGACGGGAGGTACGAGCTTACGGAGTCTGGGAGGGGGGCTGTGAAGCTGATTCCGTGGCTGAGGGGGCCGAGGCTGGGGGCGCCGAGGAGCGTGGGGGAGATTGTGGAGGAGATCGAGAGCTGGGCTATGTACCTCTCAGACCTGGCCGTGTCTGATCCAGAGAGGGTGTCTCCTTACAAAGAGAGGGTGAGGCAAGTAGCGGAGTTGTTGAAAAAGGTAAGTGAGGTTTAGCTAATCCCCAGCTCAACCTCCACTGTTTTTATCTCTTTACGAATCCTCTCTAGAGAGTCTTCATAGTACTTTATGTAGCGTGTGGCGTTTTTGTCGGCGGCCAGGCGCTCTAGGGCTTTTGTATAGCGTAACTCGTAGAGTTTTCTGTTAATGTAAATGGCGGTTTTCTCCGGCGCCTCAATTACGACATATGAGCGGTCAGGTGGTAGGTCGGTGAAGCTCTCGGCGAAGCAACGCCCGATGAAGCCCACGGCGTCGCCGGACATGCCGATTTTAAGCACCTCTACTCTCAACTGCATGTTAGCGTGTAGAAATGCTCTTGCCGTGTTTTTAGAGACGCCGTACCACCCCAGAGGAACGAAGGCCTCCACAACCTGGCCGTTTTTGAAGAAGTTGCCGTAGTCGGAGGGTAGTAGAATTGTGTTGCTACACGGGTCGACCTCTATCCCGAGGTGCTCCCGGCCGAGTTTTACAAAATCCGCGTCGTCTAGCACGAGTAGATCCGCAACGGGGCCCCACGCCGTGGTCTCATTTCTTCCCGCGACCAGCGTTGCGTATTCGATACGCCATGCGTAGTATACATCGCGTATTGGAATCTTA
This sequence comes from Pyrobaculum sp., assembly GCF_049971835.1. Taxonomy (NCBI): domain Archaea; kingdom Thermoproteati; phylum Thermoproteota; class Thermoprotei; order Thermoproteales; family Thermoproteaceae; genus Pyrobaculum; species Pyrobaculum sp. Next base: position 7,220 of record NZ_JBMFKV010000086.1, on the reverse strand, counting down.
GCTCTTAATACGTCTACCAACTCGGCCACGTCACCTGGGGCGAGGAACTCTGGATCTCGCCTCACCCTCTCCACAACCCTAGCCGACGAGTTTACATAGGAGAGAAACTCCCTCCGGGCCTCGTCGTCTAGCACTCCGTAGATCTTCACGACTGTGTCGTTACTCTTAGGTATCTTGAAGTAGTCCATCTCCACAGCCCTCACGCCGATGTACACCTTCTCCAAGCCGTCGAACGCGATGGCTTGAGCAAATAATACGTAGGACCCCCAGTCGGTTCTGTTTCCAGCTCTCGTAGAATTTTCGCCCCCTCTCTGTGAGGTAGCTGATTGCGGTGGCGCCAGCGCCTGCCCCGTTTCCGTAGCTCTTGAAGCTGTCTCTGTGACCGCGGGGGGAGTGTTCTGGTAAGTTGGTGAGTTGGTATGCGTATTTTGTTGAGGAGCCGATGTTGTTGCGGCTGTGTTGTGTTGTGGAGCTGTTTGGTGATCCGGCGCTGTTCTTAAGCCCGTTTGTATGATAGCAACAACCGCCAGTATGGCAATAACTAATACTACGCTTGAGAATATTATTACATTTTTCATGGCCACTCTAAATAGGCATTTATACTGTAGCTATCATAGTTCGGCCCTCCTCCCACAGAGATCCCGTAATCAGCACATGCTACACCTACAGTCGTACTACCAGCTGAAGTGAAGTAAGTCAACGACAGAGCCAGCAACAGTAGTACTATAAGCGTCGGCATTTTGTGGTGAGGTAATTTGGGCATAAGATCCTTTTTTTGTATTTAAAAATTTTACTCCTATAAGACGAATCCGTATCTTGTTTTTAGTACTCTCGTGGTTAGGGTTATGGCGGCTATCTGTATCGCGACTAGTATGAGGCCGAGGGTTGCGGCGTCTTGTACGCCGTAGAGCCCGCTTTCGAACCGCTCTCTCATGAAGGCGGTTATGGGCATGGCGGTGTCTCTCCCCACCCCCTTGAGGACTCCCAGGGTTATGCTGAGGGATACCTCGCTGGTGACGTAGACGAAGCCTATCAAGGCGCCGCTTAGGATGTTTGTCTTGAGGAGGGGTAGCAGGATTTTGTGGAGTACGCCGAGGTAGCCTGCGCCTAGGTTCATGGCCACCTCCTCCATGGAGGTGTGTATCTGCTGGAGCCCGGCGTATATGCTCCTCACGGCGAAGGGTAGCTTCCTCACTGAGTAGCCCAGCACAAGGTAGAGCTCGGGGTGGGCGATGGGGTCGAGGACGGCGGCTATGTCGGGGGCGCCGGCGGCCTTCAGCCACGTGGTCACCTGAAAGGAGGTGAGGAAGTAGGCGTAGGCCACCACAAGCCCTGGTATGGCTATGGGCATGGTGGCGAGGGCGTCTAGGGCGTCTGCGAGGGGGCCTCTGGAGCGGGCGGCGGCGATGGCTATTAGGAGCCCCACCGCTATCATGATCAGCGTGGCGGCTACGCCGTAGTACAGAGTGTTGAGTATGCCGCGGAGGAAGAGCTGGTTTTGGAAAACCCCCTCCAGCCTCTCCGCGGCGTTGGCTGGGCTGAGGCCCTCTGGTAGCGGCGAGGTGGTCCACCTGTCGGCGAACACCAGAGCCACGGCGCCGATGAGGGGGGCGGCGGCTGTGAGGACCAGGGGGAAGGCGACTAGGTAGATGGCGAGTTTGCCGAGGGGGCCGGGGGTGTAGGTCCTCGGCCTCAGCTGGCGGATGAGCATGGCGTACTGCCTCAGCCCGACGTACCTCCTCACGGCGAGGAACGAGGCGATGGATATGGACAGCAGTATCAGGGCGAGGAAGGCGGCGGTTGGGCTTATCTGGCCTCTTATCTGGTCGAGGAATTTGGAGTAGACCTGGTAGGAGAGTAGCTTACGGGCGGCTGGGTCGTCTTGGAATATTATGGGGGCGGCCACGTCGTCTATGGCGAATATGAAGACGAGGACGAAGGCGGCGGCGAGGCCCGGCGTGGAGAGGGGGAGCACCACGTCGCGGACAGCCCTCCCCTCGCCGGCGCCTAGGTTGTTAGCCACCTCTTCGAGGGTGGGGTCCACCCGGGTTAGGGCGGCGTATATGTTGAGGTAGGCTATGGGGAGGTACATGAGCATCTGCACAGCCGCCACCGCCGCAAGCCCAGACACCTCTATCTTGAAGGGGAGTCCGAGGACGTCGTGGAGGAGCCAGTTGAGGGTGCCCCACCTGGGGTCGAGGAACTTCCTCACCACATACGCCGTGGCGAAGGGCATAACTATCAACGGGATCGTTGCGAGCAACCCCAGAAGCGTCCTGCCTGGGAAGACGTACTTGGCGAGGACGTAGGCTAGGACGAACCCCAGGGCCACGTCGGCGGCGGCCACGGTCAGCGCAACCCAGAGGCTGTTGAGGATGACGCCCATGTCGGGCCCCCGGATGACCACCGTCGGGGGGTCTGTGGGTCTTATAAACACGGCGTCTCTAAAAGCGCCGGGGGTGGGGTTTAGGTAGAAGGGGTCTGTAATCGACGTGTAGACCTCGGCTATGCCGGCGAGGACCTGCCAGAAGATGAAGAGCAGTGGGGCTACCAGCAGGAGTGTGAGGTATAGGTAGCCCGCCCCCGTGGACAGCTTTATGAAGTTCATGTCTTGAAGGCCCAGGCCCGCGCTATCTCCACCGCCACCCCCTCGCCGGGGGCCGCCGGGGGCTTCGGGCCCTCCGCCTTGAGGGCAACTCCGCCGCAGTTCAGAGTGGTTTGGTAGTACCTGCCGAGGAAGACCACGTCCATCAGCTCGCACCTCAGACGCCCCCCGCCTACGTAGACGTCCTCCGGCCGGATGACAAGGGTGACCTCGTCGCCGGGGGCCAGCTTGTGGGGGGTGGCGGCGTGTATGGGGAAGCCGGCGTCGACGACGGCGGCCTCCCCCCTCTGCTCCACGACGCGGCCCTTAAGGACGTTGGAGCGGCCGACGAAGGTGGCGACGAATAGGTTGGCCGGCTTGTGGTAGATCTCCTCGGGGGTCCCCACCTGCATGACCCTCCCGGCGTTCATGACGGCTATTCTGTCGGCGACTGCGAAGGCCTCCTCCTGGTCGTGGGTGACGTATATCGTGGTTATGGAGAGCTTCTTGGCTATTCTCCTCACCTCCTCTCTGAGCTCCACCCTCAGCTTCGCGTCGAGGTTGGCCAGGGGCTCGTCTAGGAGGAGCACCTCGGGCTGAACCACCAGGGCCCTGGCGAGGGCAACCCTCTGTTGCTGCCCTCCGGAGAGCTGGTAGGGCCTCCTCTCCTCCAGCCCCGAGAGGTCCACCAGCTCCAGCACCTCCCCCACCCTCCTCTTTATCTCCGCCTCCGTCATCTTCTTGCCCTTTTTCTTCATGAGGCGGAGGCCGTACGCCACGTTTTCAAACACCGTCATGTGGGGCCACAGCGCCCATGTCTGGGGGACCACGGCGGTGTTTCTCTGTTGCGTGGGGAGGTGGGTGACGTCGCGGTCGTCGAAGTATATCCGGCCTGAGGTGGGCTCCTCCAGCCCGGCGACGAGGCGGAGGAGCGTGGTCTTGCCGCAACCGGAGGGCCCCAGGACTGCGAGGATCTCGCCGTCGTTCACCGTGAGGTCTACGTCGTCTACAGCCACGACGCGGTTGTCGAAGACTTTGCGGAGCTTCTCCAGCCTCACGACGGTCACATGTATCTCTTCCAGCCGGTATATATATTAAGTGTTGTGTATGCCGAGGCGCGTTAAGTATATAAACGTTGCCGTAGGTGGCGGCATGGCTTTCGTCTACCCAGACGCCATAGTCTCCACCGCGGGGCACGTGGACCACGGGAAGACGCAGACCACCTACGCCCTCTCGGGGGTGTGGGTCATGAGGCACAGCGAGGAGGTTAAGAAGGCCATGACTATAAAGCTTGGCTACACCCAGGTGGGGATTTACGACTGCGGCGAGGAGTACTACTACAGCGACGGGATTCTCCAAGAGGGTAAGTGCCCGGGGGGCGGGGAGCCGAAGCTAATCCGCCGCGTCTCCCTTCTGGACGTCCCCGGCCACGAGGTGCTGGTGGCCACCATGGTATCCGGCGCCGCCGTCGTCGACGGGGCTCTCCTCGTGGTGGACGCATCCCAGCCCGCGCCGCAGCCCCAGACGGCGGAGCACTTCGCCGTGCTCGACATCATCGGGGTGAGGCACATGGTGGTGGCCCAGAACAAAATTGACCTGGTGACTAGGGAGAAGGCGCTTGAGAACTACGAGCAGATTAGAAACTTTCTAAAGGGGACGTGGGCTGAGAAGGCCAAGGTGGTGCCCATCTCGGCGCTCCACAGGGTGAATATAGACGTCCTCGCCACCTACATCGCGAAGTCCGTGCCGAGGCGCGAGGCTGAGCTGGGGAAGCCGGCGCGGTTCTCCGTCCTGCGTAGCTTCAACGTCAACCCGCCGGGCACCCCGCCGGAGAAGCTGAGGGGCGGAGTGCTGGGGGGGACGCTTCTGCAGGGGGTGTTGCGCGTCGGCGACGAAATCGAGCTGAGGCCGGGGCTGAAGATCGACAAGCCCAAGCCCGGATATCAGCCGATATACACAAAAGTGCTTAGCATCGAGTACAGCGGGTATAGGGTGGAGGAGGCGAGGCCCGGTGGGCTGGTGGGCATAATGACCGGCCTCGACCCGGCTCTCACAAAGGCAGACGCCCTGGCCGGCGCAGTGGTGGGGAAGCCCGGCACGCTCCCCCCCGTGTGGACCGCCGTGGAGATCGAGACGAAGCCCATACCCAGGGCTGTGGGGGAGAAGGTGGAGCCGTTTAAGCAGGGGGAGGTGGTGCTGGTGGCGGTAGGCCCCGCCACCGTGTTCGGCGTGGTCCAGTCAGTTAAGAAAGACGTGGTCTCAGTAGCGCTTAAGAAGGCGGTCTGCGCCGAGCAGGGCGCCAAGACCGTCGTCATTAGGCAGGTGAAGAATAGGTGGATCGTCACAAACTACGGCGTGCTGAAGGGAGGCACCGCGGCGCTTGAGTAAGCCGTACCTCATCAGCTCCGCGAATTGTAAAAGCCCCTCCACAGGTTTACTTAGGCTTGACGTAGTTCCGGCCGTCTCTCTTCTCCACCTCCACGAGCCCCTCCCTCTCCAGCCTCCTCACTGCCTTGAAGACTGTGGTGCGCGGGAGGCCCAGCGCCCTAGCTATCTCCGCCTCGTAAACCCCGCCGGTGCGCCTGACGTACTCCAGCACGGCGCTATCCGTCTCGTTGAGGTCGCCGCCCGACTTCTTACCCCTATTCCTCAACACGGCGTATCCCACACCCGCGGCGGCCGCCGCCGCTACACCTGCCGCGGCTACGGGAACCCAGTCGAAGCCCGGCGGCGGGCCGCCTCCAGAAGGCGCGGCGCCGGCGGTGGGGCCCGGGCTCTGGGCTGTGGAGCTTGTTGCGGCTGGGGGAGGCTGCGGCGTCTGTGTGGTGGATGTTGTGGAGGGGCTGGCTCCGGTCTGCTGTGCTTGTGCAGGCGTCGGCGTTGTCGTCGTGATCGCTGTTGTGGTGGTCATGGCTGTGGTAGTGGTGGCCGGGGTGGGGGCTGGTGATGTGGTTGCTGTGGTGGTGGGGGTTTGGCCTCGGCCTTGTAGAGTGTAGGCGACGGTGCCGGGGCCTTTGGCTATTAGCACTATTGCGTTTTTGTCTAGGGTGTAGTTGATGATTTGGAGTGTGGGGAGGAGGAGCACGCCTCGCTCTGCCCATATGACGTAGTAGCCCTCTGTGATGTTGAAGGCGAGTGCGCCGTCGACGACCCTCGTCCGGGGGACGTACTTTACTGTTATCAAGGCGTGGCCGAGGACGGGCACCGTCAAGACGTCGCCGGCGAGCACGGCGGGGACCGGCGTCATGTTGTTGTAAACCACCGGTGCGGATAGGGGCGGGGCTGGGAGGGTGAGGTTGTAGAGAGTCCCCACTAAGGTCTGGTTGAATAGAAGGAGGGCCGTCCCGTTGGCGAAGATTAGGATTGCCCAGAACACGGGGGAGCCGGAAAAAACCTATTTCAAAGTTTCGCCCCCTACTTACCCTTCTTATCCTTATCCTCTTTCTCAGACTTGTCCTTGCCCTTGTCCTCCTTCTTCTCCTCGCCGCCGCTTGACTTCTTCTCCTCCTCCTTCTTCTCGTTCTTGTCAGACTTCTCCTCCTTTACGCCCTTGTCCTCATGTTTCTCCTCTTTTGCTTTTTCGTCCTTCTCGTCGTGGCTGTCTTTGTGGTCTTTGCCTTTCTTTACCTCGACCTCAATCTTGTAGCCCTGGCCTGTCTTCTTTATTTCTATATAGGTGCCGTTGCCTAGGTGTAGCTCCACCTCTTTAAGTGTCGATGTGAAGTTGGCCAGGTAGGCGGCGGCTTTTGTCAGCTGCGCCGCCGTCTGCGGGTCTATGGGCTCTATCTGCTTAGCCACCTGTCTCAGGTAGGTGGCCATCTGGGCGAGGTCTCTTACGTGTGCCTTTACCTCGAGCTCGCTGGAGGTGCCGTTGAGGGCCTTGGCTTTTCTCTCTATTTCGTACTCTATCTTGGCTTTTAGGGCGGTGGCGTTGGGGGCTGTGCTGCTGAGGGCCTTTGCGGTGATCATTATGTTCAGCTCGGCCTTCTTCGTGGCGTTGTTCGTGGCGACGTACTGCGCAAGTTGCTTCAGTAGTTGCATGGCTTTGGTGGTGTTGCCGGCCTTAAGGGCCTCGTATATCTGCCTCACCAAGCTGGAGGCGTTGAACTGACCCACGGCGTGGCCCACAACGTGTATGTAGTAGGCGGTGGTGCCGTTGTAGACAACCGTCTTCAGATTTACATTAATAGTCTTATTATTGTAGTTTAGGACGAGCATCGTGCCGTTTGTCTTGTATACGATGTGTATCGTGCCGGAGGGCGTCACCACGTACACCGTGCCGTTCGACACGGCGGCTGTGGAGTTTGTGGTTGTTGAGTTTGTAGTGGCCGCCGCGGATAGGCCCGCGGCGAGCAACACCGCCACCGCGGCTATTAGTAGGTATTTCCCTTGCATGACCCCCCGTATCTGCCGTGGTTTAAAGGAATTTGTTTCCCCGACGTGGTGAACGGCCGGCTTGACGTGGTGAACGCCTCCGAGGGCGGTGTTCACGGCGTGTATTCACGACGTTGGCTCAGTCCGCGGAATAGTTCTCACCGCTCGATAGGGGGCAAGTCGTCCTCATCGCCGTTGATATCTACGCCCCCGTTTTTTAGTTTAACGCCACATTCTTATAAACACCTCTTCTGTATGTGGG
>NZ_JBMFKV010000085.1:0-8702 GCF_049971835.1 Pyrobaculum sp. | reverse complement strand
GTAGTGTCTGGGCAATATACTTGGAAGAGCTACCATTTGCCATCTGCCATAAATGCGTGGGTGGGAGACGCGGTAACCAACGTGCCCGAGGTATACTATACATATTACTGGGACAGTAATTCCAAAACTTTAACGGCTATCTTCTTCAACGCTGGATCTGAAAGCGGCTACGTTACCTACAAGGTGTACTTCACAACGCAAGGCGCCTGCCCTACAGAACCTCCAAAAGGTACAGAAATAGTGCTAAAGGCGTATCGGCCCAAGGTTGTTGATAAAGTTGAGCCCGTGAGCACCAAGCCGCGGTCTATCACAGCAGTTGAGAGAATTCTACCGGCATATAAAGCACAGATGAAACAAACAAAATAATATTTTTAATTTTTATAATTTTTTATGAATATTCATAGTGATTTTTACCTGAGTTATTGATAATGTGGAATATAAGCTTATCCTTAGTTCTCGAGATATCGATAGGTTGGCGGATCGGCTAAAACGCGCTTGGCGGAGATCGTCATGAAAATCGTAGATGATGGGGCGGCGTGTGAATAGCCGTGACTTGTGGTTATAACGAGGCAGAGACTGTATCCCACCCCGAAGATTTCTTCAACAGTTTATAATGCGGCGCGCCGCCGCTCTAGGCGGGTCTCTTTTGTGGTGCTCTCCATGCGCGTGTTTTAATCTTGTAGTTTCATGTACTCCAGGATACCGCCCCAATCGCCGAATTCCATCTACTTTAAGTAGATCAACTTTTTATCAGAATGATGTTATTGAGTCGTGAGGTTGTTCATCATATTAATAGTAAGCGTTATCGTTCTTGTCTTTGTTGCATATTCGCTAGTAGACAGGTACTACGGCATATGCATCTCCCACGGATCCAGCTACGACTGCGTTATCTACAAGGGGTTTAGCGAAGTGGGCAGATTCACCCTCTTCCAAAACGGCACAGTGGATCTGAGGTGGGGTACGATATCGGCACGCGCCCCCTTGAGATGTGTAAGCAACTGCACGCCCGGGAGCCTAACCCCCATCGGCGTGAGGGGCATGTACGTCATTAAGGGCGGAGAGGCCATCAGCGTCGTCTTCTACCACCTAAACGCCTACCTCGGCTACGTCTTGGCGGTGCCCATAGCACTGTACGCATACGCCCTGGCCCTAATCGCAGGCGGCACCCTTGAAAAAATCTACCGCGGCCTCAAAACCGCAGTCGTAGCCGGAGTTGCGGCCACCGCGATCTCCCTACCCACGGCGCCGCTGGAGCCCATCTCGGCGGCGGCGCTGTCCGCATGCGGCCTATCCACCGCGGCCCTGGGGCTACACGCCATTAGACAGGTGAGGCGATGGGTAACGTCGATGTTGACATAGTCGTCAGGTTACTATCCCTCCTCCTGGAGAGACCCATGAGAAAAACCGAGCTGTGGAGACTCAGCAAGCTGAACTACTACAGCTTCGAGAAATACCTCCAGCTGTTGAAAGAGAAGGGACTCGTAGCTGAGAGAGACGGATTTTACCACCTAACTGAGAAGGGGACGAGGGAGACTTTGGCGATTTTAGAATGGCTACGTAGAGTCCTTTACTTCTGACTCCTCTTCCCGCTGAGGGGCGAGGCTTCCTGGATGGCTTATTGGCGCATTCTTCTGGCTGTGGAGTTGGCCCAGCTGACACGTCAGATCTCTCCGTTTGAAGCGCCGGACAGATCCACTTCTCTAACAAATTCTCGTCTCGTGTCAAGACTCTATTTTCAAATGTTTTTCTCAGCAACAAACTATCGCGTCGCCAGAGACATAGGGATTGTGACAGCTAGAAACACCACCCTTGCCCCAAAGTGTGAAGTTGTTAATCGTCTTGTCAAGAGAATTCTCGCCGGGGGGATTAAGCCCTAACTTCTGACGTCTAGTCCTAACTCCCGCGCTTTGTTAACTAAGCGGAGGATTTCTTGCCACGACTTGGTCTTGTATATGTAAAACCGGCCTGCTGGCTCTGCATCTATTCCCAATATCTCCTTAGCGTATAGGCCCAGCACCACTACGTAGTAGCCGTCGGGGGTTTTCTCCTCGATGTCCAGACGGCTTTTACAGGCGGCCGCATGCCCTCTATAGAGGCCGGGGTTTAAGTTGTTTCTGCGCAGAGTTTTATCCTACGGCCGCTCTCCAAGACGTCGAAAATCTCCTGTAGTGTGTAGGAGTTAGCTGTTCTTTTCCTGAACCCCCTGGCCACTATTATATAGACGTCGCCCTCAGCCTTTCTAACGAGATTTCTCATTACAGTTTCTGCGTCGACGTCCTCCGACCACTTCACCTCTCCATATATTCTACAGCCGTGGGCTTCCCCCGCCAAGTCAATGTCGACATTGCCTTTTACATACTTCCCTAGCTTTACGCCGAATATAGACGGCGAGTAGCGCCTTATAAATTCTTCAAACATTTCGCCGAAGTACTGGGAGAGGGCTTCTCCGTCTTGGAGAGGTCTCACGTCGCCTTGCTCCAACGCGGAGAGGTTGGGGTAAACGAAGCGGAACCAAAACTGGAAGAGATTGTCTGAGATGTAGTAGAGGCCTCTCTTCTTGCCCACGGGCGCCTCTCTGCGCACTATTTCGAGGTGTTGCAAGACCCACAGATACTTAGACGCCTTACTCCTGTCCAGCCCCGCCCAGTCGGCTATTTCCCCCAGGGCGTGTCTCCCGCCGGCGATTGCCTCGAGTATAGACACGTACACCCGGGGCTCTCTCAACTCCTCTCTTAACAAAAACATCGGCTCCTCGTAGAGGGGGCCGCCCTTCTTGAAGAGACGCAACAAGTTCTCCTCAAAGCTCCTATTGGCGTCGAAAAGAGAGAGGTAGTACGGCACGCCTCCCACCACAGCCCACGCCTTAAATACATCGACGGAGTTCCAGCCGGGGAGAAACTCGCGTATCCTCCCCGGGGGCAGTTCCCCCATTTTCCAACTCCCAGTGCGCCGGCCGTATAGAGGCGACTTACGCGACAAAACCCTCTCTTCGATCATCCCCACGCTAGACCCCACCAATATTAAGAAGATTTTTGTCCTAGACAGCGAGAGGTCCCAAGCCCTCTGCAACACAGAGGGGATAGAGGGGTCCAGCTCCACGAGGTATTGAAACTCGTCTAGCGCCAGCACCACTCTCTCCTCCGCAGACACGCGGGCGAGGACGTCTAAAAAGACGTCAAATCTCGGCTCCAGATGGCGTAGATACTCCAGCCTTGTGAGCTCCGCCAGCTTGTCCAAAAGCTCCCGTACGTTTTTCTCAATAGAGTCGTAGGTACACATGTGGTAAATCCCCCTCTTCCCTCTCAAAAACCACACCACCAGCGCCGTCTTCCCTATCCTCCTCCTGCCGTACAAGACGAGCATCTGAGCCGTAGGCGACTTGTAGGCCTCCTCCAACCACTGCAACTCAGCCTCTCTGTCGATAAATTTTGACTCCACAAGTATTATACTCCAGAGGTAAATAAAAATTAAGGCGCCGGGAGGAAGAATCTCCACCCGGTAACCCGCGCCGCATATCAACACTTTGCACTAACTATATTCTATAAGTTTTACTAAAATTATTATTGTAAATAGAATAGCAACAGCTTTCTTCATTTGAATATTTCTTAAATATTATAGCTCGTGGACAAGTTTTAGTTAGCTTAAACATCCTCTACAAACCTTGTTTTGCACCTGCCGATTTAAATTTCGCCGTGTTAGCTTGTGCCAGATAACACTGCGGCTGGCACACGCCGTGTCTCCCCTATTAACGGCGTTAATAGCGCCGGCGTTCATATTAACAATATTTAAAAAGTACAACGGTAGTAGGGTTATGTTTCTACAGTTTGGGATTAACTGGGACAAGCTAGTGAGCGATTTGATAAACTACAGCATAGAGGGCGCTGTCGCCATCTTGATTATCCTCATCGCGTGGGTGGTGGGCTCCGTGGTGGGGAGGGCCGTGAATAGGCTGGTGGAGAGGACTGGTTTAGAGAAGGCTTTTGATAAGACTGACGTTGGTAAGGCTTTTAGGGCGGCGGGGGTAGACCTATCCAACCTCATAGGGATGCTCGTGACTGCCTTTATAGTTGTGATCGGCGTGGTCATCGCCATTGGCTACCTAAAGATAGGGGGAGAGGCCGGGGCTCTGCTGGCCCAGGTGGCGCAGTACCTCCCCCGCCTCATCGGCGGCATTATACTGCTCACAGTTGGTATAATTCTGGTGGCGCTTCTAACAGACTACATCGGCAAGCTCATGACTGGCTTGTTCCCTCAGCAGTTTGTGGAAATCGGCGAGATGCTGAGGAACCTTCTGCTCATCGGGCTGATCGCGTTGATTGTGTCGGTGGCGCTTGACCTAATGCTCTTCACCGGGCCACTCGTATATCCGCTTATCTTAGGCACAGTCATCATCGGCGCCGGCATCTTCATCGGCCACACCATCGTGCGGAACATCGTGGAGGACCACGGCGAGTTCGCAAGCGTGGCTCCCTACGCCAAGTTCCTCCTGTACCTAATATTCCTGATGGTTGGCCTCGGCGCGATCTTCGCCAACTTCCCCAACACGGCGCATGTGGTGCAGAACGTGGCTTGGGGCGTCGCGATCGCGGCCGGCATAATGCTGGCCCCCATTATCTACACACTGGCAAAGAAGATGGTCAAAGAAGAGATAAAAGACTAACCCCCTCCCCTTTTTCCCCTCTCCACGGTGCTACTCCTCCCCCTCGCCGTTTATCCAACTCATGTGCCGCCGTATGGCCCACGGCTCTTGTGGACATGGTCGTCCAATGCCTACGGCCTCCCATGTCGGCTACTAGTGCGGGGCTGGTGTTTAGGCTGGTGGCGGGGCCTGGCTTTTCCCTCCGCCGTCTGTGTCGTAATCTTTATATAGTTTTATATACTGTGGGATCATGCATATTGAGGTTAGGGACCCCACGCTGGTTGAGCGTCTTAGGAGGCTTCTTCCGAGGCCGGACGCCCCTTTTGACGACGTCATTATCAAGCTCCTGGAGCAGCCGTGTAAGCTGAGGATTAGGGAGATTGTGGAGGAGGTGTTGGCTACGCTTAACCTGGAGGAGCGGGTTGTGAAGATTGTGGAGGGGGCGGTGGCGCGGAGTGTGGGTGATCTCGAGAGGGGTGTGGCGCGCGCTGTGGAGAGGGCGTTGAGGGATGTGGTGCGTCAGTTGCAGGAGAGGGGCTTGGAGGTGGGGGGCGGCTGGGAGGCGGTGGTTCGGGAGGCCAGCAGGAGGCCGGATGGCTGTCTGACCTTTGCAGAGATTAGGAGGTACTACGGTAAGAATCTCAACAGCGTGATGCTTAGGAAGAGGGGGTTTGTGCAGAGGGAGAGGGGGCTTTGGTGTCTACCTAAGAGCTAGCACGCGCCTCACCGCGTCTGGTAGCTCTTTTAGGTTTTTCACCACATGGTCTGGGCGGACCGCGTCTATAGATATGGCGAGGCGTCGGGAGTGCTCCGCGGCTTCCCTCTCCCAGTCGCCGTAGAATATGGCGAGTAGGCCGAAGCGTTTGGGGAAGTACACGTCGAAGATCGGGTTGTCCCCCACCATCAGATCGGCGTCTTGGAAGTACTGGGGGCACGTCTTGGGGCATCTATAGGCGTCGGAGGTCCTCACTCCGTCGACCAGCTCGTCGAGGCCTAGGCGCCGGATTACGGGTAGCTGGTAGGAGGCGTGGCCGTTGGTGGCTATCTCGACGCGGTGCCCCATGGCCCTCAGCTCCCGCAGGGCCTCCAGAGCGCCGTCGGCTGGGCGGAAGCGCGGCAGATGTCTGTAGAGCACCTCCAAGACGCTCGGCGCCCTCCCGGCCCCCAGCTCCTCCGCCACGGCGTCGAAGAGCTGTTGCCAGTCGAATGCCCGCCAGTCTAGCCTCCTCATGAGGATGAGGTTCTTCTCCCTGGCCCTTCTCCACACCTCGTCGGGCGCGGCGCCGGCCCTCTCGGCTATCGCCTTGCAGACCTCGGCGAAGACTGGGTTCCAGGCGTCGAGGGGTAGCAGCGTCCCGTCTAGGTCTACTAGAATAGTCGCCATAGCCCCTCGGCGACTAGAGCCACCAGCGTCGTCCCGAAGGCGGCGAGGGTGCCGTTGCGGAACCTCCGCCACCGCCCCCTCGAGGCTTCTATCGATAGGTAGAGCAACATGACGCTTGTGGCCGCGGCGCCAGCCGCGAGTAGGTACAGCCCGGCGGAGAGGGAGGCGTACGCCAGCCACAGGCCGAGGGCTGTGGAGGCTGCGGTGGTCCAGGCCCCCAGCGCCGCGGTCTTCTCCGGGCCTATGCGGGTCGCCAGGGTGGTGACGCCGGCTTTCAAGTCCCCCTCGTAGTCCATGGCCGTCTTCACAAGCTCCCGGCCGAGGTTAGCCACTAGGGACGAGGCGAAGAGGAGGTTGAGGACGGCCGACGCGGCGCCTGCCGCGGCCATGCCGTATATGTAGGTCATGGATGTGAGGAAGGCGACTGTCAAGTTGCCAGCGAGGGGGACCCGCTTGAGTCTGGAGTTGTACAACACGCCGAAGACCGCGGCCGCCGTGTATATGGCCAGGGGGGCCGGGCCCAGTATAGCCGCCAGAGCGGCGCCGAGGGCCAGCGACCCGTACGCGACGAGGCGCGCCGCCTCTACGCTGACGTCTCCCTTCACAAGCGGCGCATCTGGCCTGTTAACACGGTCCTCCTCTAGGTTCGCCAGGTCGTTGTGGGCGAAGAGGCCGGCTTCGGCTAGGAAGGTGGAGGCGGCCAGCAACGCCATGGCCGAGGGGTCTCTCCCGCCCGCCACGGCGTAGGAGGCGGTGGACGCCAGGGCCGCCAGCACCCCGTGCTCGCCTCTTATGAGCCTCCAGAGCGACACGTCGCCGTATTCGTTACGGGAATTAAAATCCATTTATGCGAAAAATTTAAAAGAAGGATTTCAGATACGTATGATCAGCAGAAGGAAGTTGTTAAAAATTCTGGGCGACTCTGCGATGGCTCTATTCTCAATAGTTTACTGACCCACCTGGGGCGGCTGGGCACGGAGGAGTCCCGGGCCACGGCGTCGCCCCCGGCGGCTACTGGTTTGAAAAAATCGCGGCCGAGCCCAGCGGCGATGACGTGGTTCTGGAATTTGTAGACAAAAAATGACAACCCGGTGGACTTCTCCGCGTTCCTAATCTGGGAGCCCACTGGCGACGTGGAGGAGGTCGCCGTCAAAAACTGTAAGCTTAAACTACCAAAGAAGAGGCTCTTGGAGTAGGCGGATCAGTGGAGGGATAAGCTGAAGAGGGCGGATCGGCCGACTCTGACAGAAAATACATTATTTGCCATACTGCCCATATCAATACCAGCGGAGTCCCTGCCGTACACTACAGTAATAGCGACTCCGCGTATAGTCAACAAGAGATACAAGGTACACGGAGTCAGGAAGAGGTCACGCTAAGGGTCAAGGTTTGCCACCTGCCCCGAGGGGAAGGTGATATATGTATCTGATCAATCTTAACAACTACGTGCCTGTTGTGGCACCAAAGGACGAGTCAAGTAAAGCATTTGGGGAGTTTCTCCACTTTCATTATGTAGATGGAAGCACGGTTAAGTTTAACGTATACGGCGGAACCGCTCTAAACTTCGGCGCCGAGCTCCGCATATCAGATCAATACAGTTGAAGCACCGGAGATCTTAAAACCACAGGTTCGCTAGGATACGTAATACGAAACGACGGCGAATCGGCGGCCATGATGTTTTATTCAACTGTGTGGCGCTATGTAGTGTATGAAGTATATGATACAAACACCTGTGGAGTCATTGATCAAAGAGCTGATATGCGTATGTTATATCTTTCACTAGAAAACGGAGGTTTTGCCATAAGGGGCGTGTCGAATCCGCCTAGTGTGATTTTCGACCAAGTATCGCTAAAAGACACAAGGAGCTACGTCGGCATGGACGGAAATGGTGGCAACTCTAATACACTTTATATGTTGAATTCATGAATCAAGAGCCGTTACTGGATCTTGGCCTTAGTATTAAGCTGAGCGGTAGATGGCCAATCGGAGCCATAGTTAACTATCTACAATTCCCATATTCTTGGTTAGTAAAGGGACTGCATATAGGCTTTAGCTTCCAACTATTCGAGGGTAAGGCAAATTATGTAACGTCCATAGGCACCGACGCAAACCCTGGAGTGGGATATACACTCGAAATATATCAAGCATTCTACATACATTATCTAAAAGACTTTTCGTTTAAACCGCTACGCACTACTGCAAGAATTGTTGATTAGGCTTTGCTACTATAATAATATTTTTCTAAACTTGAAGTATAATTAATTTAGCTTTAATACTACAGCGTCCTAAAGTATTAGGCGTTGCGAATCGTATAAATGGATAACTTTATAAATGTCTTTTTCATGGGGGCTGTGCCTCGGCATCAGAACTTCTCACTTAGCGACGAGGAGGTTGTTAAGCTGGTGTTTAGGGAGTATGGGGTGAAGATTACGGCGGAGCAGATAGCGAGGGCGTATGCCCCGGAGCAGAGGATGTCGTGGAAGAAGAGTGTGGAGGTGGCGAGGTTTATAAAGGGCATGACGCTGAGGCAGGCGAGGGCTTGGCTGGAGGACGTGGTGAAGCTCAAGCGCCCGGTGCCGATTAGGACTTTTAAGAAGAAGCAGGCTCACCACGCGGCTCCCTGGGAGGGGTGGCCGGTGGCGAAGTGGCCTGTTAAGGTGGCGAGGCGCTACCTCCAGT
>NZ_JBMFKV010000084.1:0-8731 GCF_049971835.1 Pyrobaculum sp. | reverse complement strand
CCCATATCAAGTACAGACACAGAAGCGTGAGCTAGGGGCCTGGAGTCGTGGAGTAGCTGGCGGCCGTAAAGAATATATACATGTGGATATATAGGAAACGCCCTGGGCAACTCCCCTGTAGGGGGGCGAATGAGCCTGGTGGGTTACCCCGGCCAAATTTTATATACCCCTCCCTACTGTGGGCCATGCCAAAAGAGGTGTTCTTGCTGGCGATTTGGAAGCAGTACGGGGAGAAGGCTGAAGAGGTCCGGGTAAGGCGCTATCAAGACTACGTGAAGCTTAAGGCCAGGCTCGCCGGGTATCTCTACACTATTAAACTCCCCCCAGACAAGGCGGAGCAGGTTTTGGCAGAGCTCAAGTCTAAGAACGTGAAGATCGAAGAGGTGTAGGGTGGCTAAAATTTTTAAATGCCTCCTTCCCGACCTTTTCCATGGAGTACATATACGGGGCGTTGTTGCTTCACTACGCTAAGCAGGAGATAAACGAAGAGAATCTGGCGAAGGTACTGCAGGCGGCAGGCATTTCGCCAGACGAGGTTAGGATAAAGACTCTCGTGGCGGCTCTCAAGGAGGTAAACATAGAGGAGGCTATTAAGTCGGCGGCGTTTGCGCCGGTGGCCGCCGCGGCGCCCGCGGCGGCGCCGGCAACCGGCGGGGCCGCCGCCCCCACTGCGCCTGCAAAGGCTGAGGAGAAGAAAGAAGAAGAGGAGAAGAAGGGGCCGAGCGAGGAGGAAATCGCCGGCTCGCTGGCTTCACTGTTTTAGAGGCTTAACTAGTTTAGATAAAACACTATCAAGCTCTTTTATATCTCTGTAGTAGATTCTAAATATCTGGTTGTTTAGTTTAAATTCGATGAATCTCCTCTCCTCGCTGACTTTGTAATCTGCCACTTCTATCGGCGCCTTGAGGCCCAGGCTCTTGTCTATGACGAGGCCGGCGTCGTACACCTTTAGACTTCTTACTATCCTCGGGGCGGTGGGCGGCTTGAAGGTCGCCATGGAGATTAAAGCGAATATTCCAAATACAGCTACGTAGCTGAGAAATCTTGCGGGGAGCTTTCCTATGCTGGGGCCCAGCGCCGACTCGGTTGCGGGCGGCAGTGTTGGAAATAGGAACGTGGCTAGTAGTATAAATAGAGGTAGTGTTAACATCGGCAGAAATGACCCCCTGACCATTTTTTTATACTCATTTACAAGCTCTTTATCTTTTTCTAAGAGTTTATTAACTTCTTTCTCATCTATTTCAATTATGGGGCGGCCTTTAGACACCTCCTGCACCGTTGCCATGCCTCTCCTGTACGACCTCACCCCCATTAGTATGGAGACTCCGAAGAATAGGACGAAGTACAGTAATATAGCTGTGAAGTACCCGCCAGGAAAGAAGGTGAGAATCGCTGAGAAAACTAGTATCGACGCCACGCTCAGCACGGCTCGCCTCATGCCTCGCCATTTGCTAATCAGTTTAAATACGTTCTCCACATCTCGATGTGGTGAGGATAACTGCCGTGTGTTCTGAGCACCCAGGAGTGCTTGAGCCTAGCCACGGATTTGGAGTCTTGATAAACGACGCGGTTTTGTTCGATAGCTGTAGTAGAGACGCCGCCTTGCAATTCGCCGCGAAGTCGAAGGCCAAGCCGTCAATCGGCGTGGTGGGGGTCGCCGGCAACGAGCACCACTCCGGCGGGTTTGGGCTGTATAAGATCCCCGTCGTGAACCCGCCCCTCGACGTTGAGCTGGTGGTGCGTGGGGTCAGGTACAGGGTGTTTAAAGAACGTGGGGAGAACATTCTTTATGTAGATGGGGTGGTGGTGTCGCCCTGCGGCCTCTTCTCCGTGCCTTACCACAAGCTCTCGCAGAGGGGGGTGAAGGCCCGGTGTTTTGTCGGGGGGCTGGGCGGCACCAGCTACAGCCCCTACCTGCTCCACAGAGTAGCGGCGGAGCTTAGGCTTCTGGGGGTGCGGTGCGTCGTAGCTATACACACGGCGCCTCAGCTCGCCAAGGAGCTGGAGAAGAAATTCAACGTCTATAGGCTGGGGGCGGGTGCCTCGCTGGAGGTCTAAAATTAATATACAGTTCGTTTAGGGGGTCGTGGACGGGTTGTTGATACTGGCTGTCAGCTGGTTTGTGCTGATTGGTATTGTGTACTTGCTGAATAAAAGCGCTGTGAGGTATTTCTTAGCTATCTACTGGAAGAGCGAGAGGCTCGTAAGGTACGTCGAGGCGTTTACAAGGAGGCTGAGTTTTGTACCTCTCAGAGCCTACCTCGTCGTGGCGCTGACTCTCTTCGCGGTGCCTGTATTCGTGGCTATCCCCTTTGTGAGGCCAGACGGGCAGGTCCAGATTTTATGGGGCTTTCTCTACATGTTGGTTGGAGGTACTTTAAACGCCCTCGGCGCGCTCTTCAGAGGGGCGCCGCCAGAGGAGGCCGCGGCGCGCTCAGCCGGGGTTACTCCAATTATCCCAGGCGTCACACTCCCATGGGATCAACTGCCCTACATGGCCGTCGCCGTCGCTGTCGGCGTCGTTCTGCACGAGCTAATGCACGGATACGCCGCCTTGAGATACGGGATACCGGTGAAGTCCGTCGGGATCTTCTCCCTCTTCTACATCCTAAGCGGGGCTTTTGTAGAGCCCGACGAGGAGCAGTTCAAGAAGGCAAATACAGAAGCCAAGCTAGCCGTCTTGGCGAGCGGCGTTGCTGTAAACGTCGTTGTGGCGCTGTCGGCGATGTTGTTAGGAGTTGTCGGCGCCTGGGCCGGCTTACAAGGCGCGGTATTCGGCGTCCCCGCCTACGGCGTCCAGCCAGGCGACAGGGTTATTGGGATCCACGGCTGCGGGTTACAGGAAGCTGTCTACACCCCAGACGACCTGTTGACGAAGTTAAATGTGCTCGCCGGCCTCGGGCCGCTTATGGGCATAAACAAAACTGTCAACTGCAAGCCAGGCGACAAGGTGACTCTCGTCGCCGCCTCGTGGCTACATCGATACGAAGTCACGCTGGATTACACAAGCCTCACCACGCCCCCCAAGATAAACTGGCTCTACACAGACGGCTCGCTGTACCTCGGCGGCGTTAGGCCGGGAGACGTGGTGACGAAGATAGAGGGCTGCGGCAGGACGTGGGAAACGCCGACGAGCGGCCAGCTATTAAACGCGATAATTGAGACAAGGGATGTGTGCAGAGCGGGGGACTCGGTAAGGATCTACGTGGAGAGAAACGGCACACTCCACGTCTTTAACGTGACGCTGGTGGAGAAGGGAGGAAAGATTTTCTACGGGCTGGGGCCCGGTAGCCTGCCAATGATCGGCTACGACGCGGGGCCTATAAAAAGAGACCAGTTGTACAACACCGACTTCACAAAACTCGTGTTCTGGCTAATTGTGGTGAACTACGGCCTCGCCGTACTCAACGCGTTGCCCATATACCCACTAGACGGGGGACAGTTACTCGCTGCGGCGGTTCAGCGGAGGCTGGGGGAGAAGAGGGGCAACGCCGTGGTGAGCGCAGTGACGTGGGTCCTCGCCGCCATGCTTATCTTTAACATAGCCCTCGGCGTGTTGGGAGAGCAGTACAGAATTCTGCAGTCGATAAGATGAAGCTCTGGCTGTTGGTAGCCATAGTGGCGGCTCTCGCCGCGGCGTCCGCCTTTCTGCCAGTTGAGCTATTTGTCTCAGACGCCTTCAGGCCTCCGCCTAATAAAATCCTCAGCCCAGACGGCGTCAAGGCAGTGTCTACGCCGCCTATGTGGCTGTATATGTGGAGAGTTACTGTGGTCTTTACACTTCTCCTCTTCGCCGCCGTGGTGGCCACCTTCTTCACAAAGCCAAACGACCGCGCCAGGTGGACGCTGGCGACGCTCTCCATCGCAACCGCCGCGTTCCACTACCTAACCCTCCTATTTACATCATCCCCGCCGGGCTACGGCGTGGCGATATACCCACTCTTCTACACCATAACGGTGAAAAACACTACCCAGATATACCTAGACATAGGCCAAGTCTTAATCCTATACGCCATCTACAACGTCTACGTGGTGGAGAAGAGGGTGAAAAAGAAAGGCGAGAGAGGTCTAAAAGCCAAGATCTTTACAATAGAAGAGGCTTAGCGAGCCGAACCCTATCTCAAAAACTTCTCCTCCAGCGACTTGACGTACTCCACAGACTCCTTCACAGATACGAAGTGCCTCTTGACGTACTCCACCTCCTCCCTCGTCACCGTGGACCTGCCCCGCTCCTTAGCTATTATATAAGCCGGCGTGAGCAACTGAAGCGCATATCTCAAAGAGTGCTCCGCGCCTATTGCGGTCAAGAGCTCGAGGGCGTCCCTCCCAAGCGGCACGTTCTGCTCACGAGCCTTAATCGTTATGATCTCCCTCACCTCGTCGGCCGTGTAGGGCCTCGTGCGGATAATAACCAGCCTATCCAACATGTCCTGCGGTATCCCGTGGGGCGACTCCACGTCGGTCCCCCTAATCTTAGCTATCCCCCTATTAGTGGCCATGATGATAATCGGGGCGAACTCAGTCTCCATAGCCCTCATAAGGAACGAGAAGCTCTCGATATCCAGGAGATGGGCGTCGTCTATAAACAAAACCCCCGGCACAAGCTCCGCCTTGCCCTCCTCCACCGTCTTCTTCACAATTTCATCACTCTGCCTCCTAACCTCGTCGGGGATTTCCTTAACCTCTTCGGCAAATCCGAAGATCATGGCGGAGATTAGGCCTCTCTGCCTCGCCAGAGACATATCGACGTCGTGAAGCGTGAAGAACCTCACAATCTCCTTCTCCTTGTAGACGGGGCCCTTGGGCAACTCCGCCCTCTTCCTCACAGCTATGTCGTACTGCTCCCCGCCCTCCCCCCTCCCCACCACAGACACGGCGCCGGTCTCCTCGTCAATCATAATGACGTCGCCCTCCTCCACCCCCAGCTCGATTAGTTGTTGCGCAATCTCAGCCGGTATCCTCAAACTCTTTTCCTCGTCCCTAGTCCTGAGCTTAATAGTGGCGCCGAGCACCCTCTGTATATAGGGGTTGTAGGGGTGGCGGCCGTATCTAAACTCCAGCGACCTCACCTCCCCCTCGTAGACCTTTCTCCACTCCCTCACCTTTATCCCAATTGCCCTCCTAAGCGCCCTCATCAAAAACTCCGACTTCTTAACCTCGAGGGAGTATATCTCCCCGCCAGAAAGCGCCACGAATGGAGTCTCGGAACCCAGCTCTCTCGCTATACCCAGGGCCAGCGCCGTCTTGCCAGTGCCCGGCGGCCCTACGATCAACACGCCCTTCCCAGCGAATTTACCCTCCTTAATCATTTTCACCACTATGTAAGCGGCCTCCCGCGCCTCTGTCTGCCCCACAAACCCGTCGCCGACGAACTCCACCTTCCCCTCTCTGACGCCGAGACCTTTTATGTGGCTGTGGGCGGCGAAGCGTTCGAATTGCGTCTTAACCTCTTCGATCTTAACCGTCGACATGACACCCTCCATGTATCCCTTTTAAAAATTTTTAAGGCGCGGAAAACTTAGACATGTGAAGAACCGCGAGGTGGCGTATCTACAGTTGCTCGCGGTACTCAATGCGTCGAACACTCCACGCGGCCGGAAGAATTTGGCAGAGGAACTTAGAGTCGGCGAGGGGATCGTCAGAACTCTACTCGAAGGCGGCCGAGAGTTCGGCCACGTCTTGGTAATGAAGGGGGGTGTGAAGATAACCGAGGCAGGCCAGACATTTCTCAAAGATGCGCTTGACATCTGTGGTATAGGTGACGTATTCGCCGTGGAGGAGGCCAAAGGCTTACTCTGCGGCCGGAGGTGCATGGCGCATGTAGTGAGGGGCGCTTTGGGGGATGTGATAAAGATTCGCGACTCACTGGTGAGGCTGGGCGCATGCGGCGCCTTGATAATTGAGAAGAAAGGCGGCAAGGCATACCTCCCCCCTATCGGAGAGCCACTTGAAAAATACCACGCCAGTCTTGCCAAAAAACTAGAGGACTACGTAGCTCAAGACGCCTCAGTGGTCATCACATGCGGCGACACCTTTGCAGACGCCCTCACGCCAATTGAGCTGATGTGCCGCGAGTCGCTAAGACTTTAAAATAGGATCTACACCAAGTCTGTGATGATTAGAACCCGCAGGATAAGTGACTGGCGGCATCCTATCTGATTCTAGGTAGGCCAGCATCTGGATTCGACTTAAGTGAAAATATTCTTACACGATTAATCAAACATAATGTAAATTTAGAAGTGTAGCTAAAACGCTTATGAGTGAGCAAGTTGTCCAAATAAGAACAGGAGGCAAAATTTTACAGTCTCCATGTGGCTCAATCATCCACGGCCTAGAAGACGTACTAATAAAAAACACGTCAATAAGCGATATAGATGGGAATAAGGGCATCCTCTGGTACAGGGGTTACAGAATAGAGGATTTAGCCCAGCACTCGACGTATGAAGAAGTTTCCTACCTCATACTATACGGGAAGCTACCTACTAAAAAAGACTTCAAGGACTATGTAAGCAGAATGCGGAAAAACAGAGATCTACGTCCAGAGACCATCGAGGTGATTAGAAACCTTGCAAAGGCACATCCTATGTTTGTGCTTGAAGCTGCCGTAGCCGCGGAGGGGGCATACGACGAGGATAATCTCAAGCTGGCCGAGGCGCTGAGGTTGGGGAGGTACAAGGCAGAGGAGAAAGAGCTTGCATATAAAATTGCTGAGAAGCTCGTGGCAAAGATGCCCACCATAGTGGCTTACCACTACAGATTCTCCCGCAACCTCGATATTATAAGACCCAGGGAGGATCTGTCACACGCGGCCAACTTCCTCTACATGATGTTTGGAAAAGATTCTGATCCGCTCGCCGTCAGAGGGATCGACCTCTACCTAATACTACACGCAGATCACGAGGTACCTGCGAGCACCTTCGCGGCACATGTCGTCGCCTCTACCCTCAGCGATCTCTACTCAGCGGTGGCCGCCGCCGTGGCGGCGTTGAAGGGCCCACTCCACGGAGGTGCTAACGAAATGGCGGTTAGGAGCTACCTAGAAATAGGCGATCCATCAAAGGCGAAGGAAATAGTCGAGGCCGCGACTAAGCCCGGCGGCCCCAAGTTAATGGGAGTTGGACACAGGGTGTATAAGGCCTACGACCCAAGGGCGAAGATACTTAAGGAGTTTTCAAAGGATTACGTCGCCAAGTTCGGCGATCCTAAGAATCTATACGCGATTGCCAGCGCTATTGAGCGCGAGGTCTTGAACCATCCCTACTTCCAGCAGAGGAGGCTTTACCCCAACGTGGACTACTGGTCTGGTATAGCGTTTTACTACATGGGGGTGCCTTATGAGTACTTCACGCCTATATTCGCCGTGTCGAGAGTAGTTGGGTGGGTTGCGCACATACTGGAGTACTGGGAGAACAACAGAATATTCAGACCCAGGGCTTGCTACGTAGGTCCCCACGATTTGCAGTACGTACCAATTGAACAGAGGTAAAAACTACTCGATAATTTTTTCCCTCATTAAAATTTCAAGGGTCTTTATACTCTTCCCAATAACTGTCTTCGCTACTTCTAGCTCCTCGTTATACGACCGCGGTATTCTAGCCACCTTCTGCGCCGAGGCGGTTGCGGCGACTGCGGCGGCCTCTCTGACGTAGACCTCCCACTCAGTCATTTTGGGTATTATGTACTCCTCGTGAATGCCCTTTTCTTCAGCGAATTTAGCCACCTCTTCCGCCGCCGCGATGAGCATCTCGTCAGTTATCGTTGTGGCTCTCACGTCAAGCGCGCCTCTGAACACTGCTGGAAATATTAATGAGTTGTTGACTTGGTTGGGGAAATCACTGCGGCCTGTAGCCACAATTTTAGCGCCGGCCTCCTTTGCCTCCCACGGCCATATCTCCGGTACGGGGTTGGCCAGGGCGAATACTATGGCGTCTTTATTCATTGAGGCAACCCACTCCTTCTTAATTACGCCGGGTCCTGGTCTCGACGCCGCGATTACGACGTCAACGCCTTTCATGGCCTCGGGTATCCCGTTGCGGCGCCTTTCTGCGTTTGTCTCAATGGCGTATTTGTACTTCCACGGGTTTTCAATCATCATCTTGTCGATATCGTCACGCTCTGGGTGTAAAATGCCTTTACTATCCACTAGTATAAGGTTGCCCGGCTTTGCCCCATATTTAATTAATATACGAGCTGTGTAGATATTAGAAGCCCCGGCTCCCACAAGCGCTATAGTAACATCGCTAATCTTCTTCCCCACGAGCTTCAAAGCGTTTATTAAACCGGCGAGAGTGGCTGTTGCCGTGCCCTGCTGATCGTCGTGCCACACGGGTATCTGCAATTCCTCTCTCAACCTGTCCAGAAGGTAGAAACACTTCGGCGACTCAATATCCTCGAGATTAACCCCGCCCAGCGCCGGTTCAAGAGCCTTTGCGACGGAGATAAATTCTTCCGGCGTCTTTACTCTTATAGGGATGGGTATGGCGTCGACGCCGCCGAGGTATTTAAAAATCAGGGCTTTGCCCTCCATTACTGGATAGGCGGCCTCTGGCCCAATATTTCCTAGGCCCAGCACCCTTGTGCCGTCTGTAATGACTCCGATGATATTCCACCTTGAAGTTAGCTCAAAGGCTAGCTCCGGGTTTTTATATATTTGTCTAGAGACTTCTGCAATACCCGGGGTGTAGTATATGGCAAATTCCTCCATTGACCTAATTGGGACCTTTGGAACTAT